>JAVXWK010000863.1:0-6913 GCA_032230575.1 Pseudonocardiales bacterium
ATGCCGACGTCAGCGGACCTGGTCGCCAAGGGCATGGAAACGCCGTCCTGGAACGACTCCCAGGTCGGCCAGCGCCTGCCCGACACGGTCGCGCAGGCGTTGGACGTGCAGCTCGTCGTCGACAACAACGGCGTGCAGACCGTCCACGGCAACCCGTTCTCGCCGCAGGTGCAGATCAACTCGCAGAACGGCACGTTCGGCGCGCTCGGCGGCCCGACGCCGCAGGAGGTCAAAGCCGGCATGGAGGCCTGGCTCAGCGGCAAGTCCGCCTCCGAGATCAACCAGACCCTCGGCGACCTGCACAAGGGCGGCCAGAACCCGGAACTGCGCAACGCGGCGCAGAACATGCAGGTGGTCAAGCGCGCGACCGAGCACCCCGGCGGTCCTCAGGCCTACCTGAAGGACCTGCTGGACCAGCAGGCGAAGCTCGAGAACCGGATCGAGGACGCGAAGTCCAAGTCCACCTGGAAGCCCGAAGCGCTCCAGTCCAAACAGGACAAGCAGAACCAGGCCCAGATCAAGCAGGACGTCGAGCGGGACACCGGTCTCCTCAACAACATCAACAACCAGATCGACGCCATCAACTCCACCCCCGACGTCGGCCTGATCCACGCCCTCGACACCCGCGTCGGCGGCCCGACGGCGGACGGGCTCGCGACCCTCGGGGACACCGCCCGCGCCCAGCTCGAGGCGCACGTGGCCGCGCAGATCGCGGCGGCGGAGAACGCCGGGTTCGACGCCACGCACCTGAAGGACCTGCAGACGCGGTTGCGGAACGAGACTGAAGCGCGCACCGCGATGGCCCAGATCAGCCGGCACGGTCTGGAAGGCCTGACCGCTCAGGTGGACAAGGCCAACCAGGTGCTGCAGGACTTCCGCGACGGCAAGGACGACCACGCCGGTTTCAACGGCTTCATGAACCGCATGTTCGGCAGGGGCGAGGACTTCAGCAACTTCGACTTCGACGGGAAGATCGCCGAAGCCGAGGCGCTGGTGAAGCAGTCCGAGCTCCACCTGGAGATCGCGAACGACCCCGCCTACAGCAACCGCGTCGACAAAGCCCTGAACGTGCACGGCATGCAGGAGCGGTTGGATCGGATCCAACAGCGGAACGACGAGAGCAAGGCCAGGACCGCGGAGCGCGAGGCGGCAGCCCAGGCGCAGGCGCGGGAAGCCCAGGAAGTTCGCGACGCCCAGCTGCGGCGCGAAGTTCAGGAGCACGCGGCGTTCAAGGCCTCGCTGTTCGGCAAGTCCCAGGCGGAGCTGGGCGACCTCGCCGAGCAGTACCGCGACAACCTGGACCGCTCGCACGAGATCAACGAGATGTCCCGCAACCAGGAGATCGCGCACAAACCGGGGGGCATCGGCCAGCACCTGCAGGATCTCCAGGGCGACATCAGGAAGACGCAGAACCAGATCGGCGACCTGAAGCACATCAGCGACGCGCTGCCGGACGCGTTCAAGACCGAGCTGATGCGCACCGACCAGGCCCAGCGCCAGGTCGAGCAGCAGAACCTCCGGACGCAGGAGATGCGGCTCACCAACGAGCTCCGCAGCCTGCAGTACGACCGCAACGACGCGCTCACCGCGTACGCGATGAACCTGCCTTCCGACACGAACGCGCCGGGCTGGCAGCAGATCAGCCCGCAGGACATCGCGAACCTCGAAGGCCACGTCTCCGGCCTGATCAACGACGCGCGCGCCGTCGGCCAGCCGACCCCGGACCTGGACCGGCTCTACGACAAGATCCAGGAGATCCGGTTCCTCGACACCGGCGGAGTCCAGCCCGACATGGCCTCGGTCCACGCCGAGCCAGGCACCGATGTCCCAGCCACCGACGTCCCCGCCACCGAGGTCCCTGGCAACGAGGTCCAGCAGGACCAGGGCCAGCCCGCACCGGCGCCCGAAGCCCGTCCCGAACGGCCACGCGGCCCGTTCATGCAGGACCCCGCGGCCCGGCCGGCTGTTCCGGACGTGGACCTCGTCGTCCCCGGCGGCTTCGGTCCGATCAAGGAGGGCTCGTCGCCGCAGTCGTTCGCGGCGTCGCTGTACGGCCTGGACACCGCGACGCTGCGGGAGATGCAGCAGAACCCGGTCTACAGCGCCAACCCGGACCGCGCGGCCGCGCTCCAGAACGCGATCGACATCTCCCGGCACGCCACCGGCGGTCCCCAGGTCTACGACGCGCAAGCGCAGTCCGCCCAGCAGGGACTCGCGAGGGCCGAAGCCGCCAACAACCGGTGGGAAGCCTCCAACCTGGTGCCCGACGCGTTCAAGACCCAGTCGATGCTGGACGAGCAGGCGGCCCGCCGGGAGCAGGCCGCGCGCGACATCCAGTGGCACCAGAACCGGGTCGAGCAGTTCACGAACAACCGCGACGCCTCGCTCACCGCGTACGCACTGCAGCAGCCCGCCGACCCCAACTCCTACGGCTGGCGCCAGCTCAGCGACGCCGACGTCGCGGCCGTGCAGAACCACGTCGACCAGCAGATCCAGAACGCGCGGGAGGGCGGGCACGACACCGCCCACCTCGAGGCCTTGCGGGACTTCACCCAGGAAGTCCAGGAAGCGCGCCAGAACGCGGATGCCGACACGCGCCCCGCACCGCCCACGCCCGACACGCGGTCCCCCGAGGCCGACGTGGAAACCCGCCCCGCACCGCCGAGGCCGACGCCGAACCCGGTCATCCCGATGACCACCACCGCGCCGCAGCCCGTGGGCCAGGTGCCGGACACGAACCTGCCGAGCTTCTTCCAGGACAACAAGGCTCTCGGCTCGATCATCCCGACGGACGTGCGCGGCGCGGACGCCGTCGTCAACGAGATCCAAGGCCTGAAGCCGAACGACCAGGCCCGCATCAAGGACGCGCTGGAGAACGACTTCGAGACGTTCCTCGGCAACGGCCGCAACTTCCAGGTGAAGATCGGCGGCTCCTGGTTCGAGGCGAACGTCCGCGCCGAGATGCACGCGGACACGAACACGGCCGTGACGGACGCGGCCGACTCCAAGGTGGACAAGAACTTCCAGGCCGCCGCGGCCTCCACCACCACGAACACCATCGCCACGTCCAACGACGTCGGCGGCTCGGCCACGGCCGGTGTCGCGATGGGCCCGTACGGCTCGCTGGGCGGCAAGGCCGCGCTCGCGACGCCCGCCGTCTCGCAGGCGACCACGAACACGATCACCGAGCAGCGCGCGATCAAGTCCGACGGCGGCTCGAAGCAGGTCACCGTGCCGGTCTCGTTCGAGATCACGGTGAACGACGCCTCCGGCAACCCCGTTCAGTTCGCGACGCTCAGCACGGGTCCGGACGTCACGCTGCAAGTCCCGAACGACCTCAGCGACATCACCGACTCGGGCAAGACGTCCGACGTGGTCACGCCGACCGACGCGGACTGGGGCACCAAGGTCGAGAACGCGGTGCCGGAAGCCGTCACCGTCAAGGACTCCGGCAAGGCGTTCAACGACGTCGCGGCGAAGCTGCACCCGTCGATCACGAAGGTCGGCGCGCCCGGCCGCGAGGTGCTGCAGAACTTCCTGAGCCCCACGTCGATCCGCAACAACCTGCCCGCGATGCTCGGCGGCTTCGTCACGTCGCCGGACCTGATCAGCCCGCACGCGAGCAAGGGCGGCGCGGTGCAGATGTCCGCGACGCTGAAGGACGCGAAACTCGTCGGCACGCACGACAAGGCGGTGCTCGACCTGAAGGACACCTCTGCCTGGGGCAGCAGTGTGTCCGCAGCCACCAAGACCGGATTCGACGTCACGGCGGGCTTCGGCGGCAACCTGGGTGTGCCCGGCAAGGTCGGCGGCACGGTCGGCGCCACCGCCACCTACTCCGCGCGCACCGCGGAGGGTGTGAGCGCCGGGTCCAGCACGAACCGCAAGACCGGTATCGGCGTCAAGAACGAGACCGGCCTGTACGAGGTCACGGCCGAGGTCGAGGTCCGCACGCCGTCCGGTGACAGCGTGAAGGTGGAAGTCACCACGCACATGCGCATGGGCCTCAACGAGGCCGGTGCCGTGGGTCTGCCCACTCCGGACGGTTCGCGCAACACGATCACCGACCCGGCCACGGCGGACACGAAGTACCTGCCGCCGTACCTCGCGGACACGCTCGCCGCGGGCAACGCCAAGGTCGGCGAGTTCACCCCGGCGACCAAGGTGCAGAGCCAGGTCGAGGGCGCGCTGCGGGACCTGCCGGGCTTCTCCAAGTTCCTGCCGCAGTGGAACAACCCGGACGCGAACCCGCGCAGCAGCAAGGGACAGAGCTTCTCCGACGTCGCCGAGCAGCTCGCGAACCAGCGCAAGCTGACCGCGAACCTCTCCCCCGCCGCGTTGAAGGCGAACATGGACAGCCTGCTCGGACCGGGCGTCCAGGTGCAGCTGAAGAACTCCGGCAAGACCACGAACACCTACGTCAACGTCACGGTCAAGGCGAAGGTCGGCAACCCGAAGCACCTCGGCCAGGCCGACGCGCGCCCGGTGAGCGACTCGACCACGACCGGCCCGAAGCTGGACGCGAACACCAGCACCACCAAGGGCTGGACCGGTGGCGTGCAGGGCCGCGTCAACATCCCGGTCAAGACCGGCGTCGCCTCGCTCACCCCGATGCCGCAGTTCGGTGTGTCCTACGGCCACTCGTGGGCGGACAAGACCTCGGCCGGACCGGCGGTCAGCAGCACCTCGTCGAACCCCGGCAGCGCGGACGCCCAGGTGTTCTCGAACGACGTCGAGTTCGAGGTCGAGATCACGACCTTCACCCGGCCGCGCACGTGGGTGCGCAACATCGTTCCTGGGGCGCCTGGTTTCCACTCGCCAGAGGTGAAGACGGTCGCCAAGACCGGCGCGGGCCTGGACAAGATCGACGGCAAGGTCAACCTGTGGGTGTCGGACTCCTCGACTTTGAAGACCGATCCGGGCAACGGTTTCAAGCCCGGTGACCCGCAGTCGACGAAGATCGAGAACTCGCCGACCGTCAAGGACCTCCTGAACCCCAAGGACCCGCGGCCGAAGTCGCCGGAGTTCCTGAACGTCGAGGCCGTCGCGAACACGACGGAGTTGCGCGACCAGGCGATCGACGCGTTGAACCACGCCGCGAACGGCGACTCGGCGCTCACCACGCCGGGCACGGCGTCGCGCGCGCAGATCGACAAGATGTTCACCCCGGAGAACATCAAGGCGAACCTGCAGCGGCTCATCGAGACCGGTGTGCAGGAGCAGGGCCTCAAGTACGACCGCCGCGTCACGGATCGTTCCGGCGCCATCGGCATGTCCGTGAAGCTCGGCGACGCGAAGCTGGTGTCCATTTCGGACACCACCGGGGCGGACAACTCGGTCAGCGGCGGCTACAAGGCCGGTGAGTCGTCCACGACCAGCCGGTCGGTCGACGTCACCGCCGGCATCAACATCCCGGTGCGGCCCAACGTGACCCCGCCGCCCGCGGGCACGCCCAGCCCGCCCAGCGGTTCCGGTGGTGCCGCGGTGACCGGCAAGGTCACGCCGTGGTCGGACACCAGGACCGAGTCCAACGAGATCGGCGGCAACGTCGACCGCGGCAAGACCACGCCGGGTGACGCGCGGACCGTGCTGGTCCAGATCGACGCCGAGTTCACCATCGTCGGCGAGAGCCGCGCCGGGAACTTCGTGCACGGCGGCACGCCGAACGCCGAGGGCGTCACGGTGAACATGCCTAAGTCGGTGTTCGTGCGGGTGTCCGAGGACGTCGCGCGGCAGCTCGGCGCGCTGCCCACGGTCGAGTCGAGCGTGCCCAAGCCGGACTTCCCGAAGATGGCACCGCCGTCGACGGTCGCGGTCGGCGAGCCGGGCGCGCTGGGTCTGTCCACTGTGGAGTCGGTGCCGAACCTGTCCGGTGTCGTCAACGACCTCACGAACCAGCTTTCGGTGAACACCAAGAAGTTCGGCAGCGACTCGCTGATCCCGGACTCGGTGCTCAAGGACTCGATGAGCAACCTGCAGCGCATCGTCGACCTCAACTCGCCGACCAGCGTGAAGGCGATGATCGACAGCGCGCTGGACGGTGGCGTGCCGCTGCTGGTGCACCAGCCGGGCACGTTCGGCAAGGACTCGTACCAGGTCACATTGCGCGCCAAGGCGGGCGAGCCGACGTTCAACCAGGTCGTCAACGACGGCGTCGACATGACCCACAACAACGGCGGCTCCCGCAAGGAGAGCGCCGGGCAGGGCCGCGGCTCCGGCTGGGGTGCCGGTGTGAGGGCGCCGGGTCTGGCGTCGCCGGGCAGCGCGAACCCGAACGTCTCGGGCACCGCGGGTGTCAGCGCGGGCGCGAACATCGGTGGCAGCAAGAGCAGTTCGGTGACGACCTCGACCAACGAGGCGTTCAGCAACACGCGCACGGCGAGCGGCCCAGCGGCGCAGTACACCGTGCCGGTCGAGTTCGAGCTCGTCGTCGAAAAGGGCTCCAAGGAGATCGCCAAGGCGAAGAGCGGCGACCAGGAGATGGTGGTCCGCACGCACGCGGACAACCAGAAGGTCTCCCAGCCGACGTCCGGTCGCGGGAACCCGCAGCCGTACATGTCCGCCGCCAGCAGGCGGGGCAGTGAGTTCGGCACGCCCGAGGCGACGTTCGCCTTCCAGCAGGACAGCCGTGCCACGCAGCTGCCGCCGACCGCGTCGGTGGAGAACCTGCGCGGTGCCCAGGACCTGCGTGACGCCGCGCTGAAGGCGTTGACGGAGGCGGGCGCCGGGAAGGGCCTGACCGGCAAGGGCACCGGTTCGTTGAACAGCCTGCTGTCCACGCTGAGCCCGGAGAACCTGCAGCCGCACCTGCCGTCGATGCTGTCGGGCTCGCTGGACGTGCCCGGCCTGAAGGAAGCGGCGCTGACGTTCGGGCAGGACGCCGACGTCAAGGTCTACGCGAAGCTGGTGAACC
>JAVXWK010000911.1:0-5990 GCA_032230575.1 Pseudonocardiales bacterium
TCGCCTACGACGATCCAGCGGTGCGCCGGGTTCTTGCTTCTGCCCTGATCCGCGAGCTGCGCGGCTGCACCGTTGTTCCGCTCGAGGAGCTGGAGCGTGAGCGGATTCCATCGCTGTAGCAACGGAATCCGCTCACGAGAAACTTCAGCCGTTGAGCACTGCGCGCGACATCACGACGCGCTGCACCTGGTTCGTGCCCTCGTAGATCTGCGTGATCTTGGCGTCCCGCATCATCCGCTCGACCGGGAAGTCGCGCGTGTACCCGGCGCCACCGAACAGCTGCACCGCATCCGTGGTGACCTCCATGGCCACGTCAGACGCGAAGCACTTGGCAGCGGCGGTGATGAAGCCGATGTTCGGCTCCCCGCGCTCGGCCTTGGCGGCGGCGACGTAGACCATGTGGCGCGCGGCCTCGATCTTCATGGCCATGTCGGCGAGCATGAACTGCACACCCTGGAAGTCCGAAATGGACTTGCCGAACTGCTTGCGGTCCTTGACGTACGCGACGGCAGCTTCCAAAGCGCCCTGCGCGATGCCGACAGCCTGCGCGCCGATCGTCGGGCGGGTGTGGTCCAGCGTCTTCAAAGCGGTCTTGAGGCCCGTGCCCGGCTCGCCGATGATCCGGGAAGCGGGGATCGTGCAGTTCTCGAAGTAGATCTCGCGGGTCGGCGAGCCCTTGATGCCGAGCTTGCGCTCCTTGGGGCCCACGGAGAAGCCCGGGTCGTCCTTGTGCACGACGAACGCGGAGATGCCCTGAGACTTCTTGGGCGCCTGAGGGTCCGTCACGGCCATGACCGTGTACCAGGTGGACTCGCCCGCGTTGGTGATCCAGCACTTGGTGCCGTTCAAGACCCAGTGGTCGCCGTCGAGCAGAGCACGCGTGCGCATCGAAGCCGTGTCGGAGCCTGCCTCGCGCTCGGACAAAGCGTAGGACGCCATGGCCTCGCCCGAGGCGATGGACGGCATGACGAGCTGCTTGAGCTCCTCGGAGGCCGAGAGCAGGATCGGCATCGTGCCGAGCTTGTTCACGGCGGGGATCAGCGAGGAAGAGGCGCAGACGCGGGCCACTTCCTCGATGACGATGCAGGTGGCCACGGAGTCCGCGCCCTGGCCGTCGTACGACTCGGGCACGTGGACTGCCGCGAAGCCCGCCTTGACCAGGGCGTTGTGGGCCTCTACCGGGAAGCGCTCGTTCTCGTCGACCTCGGCCGCGAACGGCTTGATCTCCTTCTCGGCGAGCGAGCGGACGGCCTCTCGCAGCGCCTCGTGCTCCTCGGCGAGCTGGTAGGTGCCGAAGCTCGGGTTCACCTTTGTTACCTCCCGGTAGCGAGTACTCGGCACGATGTTAGCGCCCGTTCACTAGAGACGCCGGTGTGCTGTTGAGCACTCAGAGGGACTTCTGCAGCGCCGCGTCCTTGTCTAGTACGAGCTGCTCGAGTTCTGCCTGGAAGCGAGCCATGCGCTCCTGCAGCTCCACATCCGAGGAAGCGAGCATCCGCACGGCCAGCAGACCCGCGTTGCGAGCGCCACCGATGGAAACGGTCGCCACCGGGACGCCCGCGGGCATCTGCACGATCGAGAGCAGGGAGTCCATGCCGTCGAGGTACTTCAGAGGCACGGGCACGCCGATGACCGGGAGCACGGTGGCGGAAGCGACCATGCCGGGAAGGTGAGCAGCGCCACCGGCCCCGGCGATGATCACGCGCAGACCGCGCGAAGCGGCCGAGGTCGCGTAGTCGAGCATGCGCTGCGGGGTGCGGTGCGCGGAGACGACGCTCACCTCGAACGACACGTCGAACTCGGCGAGTGCCTCGGTCGCGGCCTTCATCACCGGCCAGTCCGAGTCGCTGCCCATGATCACGCCAACCTGCGTCACTCCGCACTCCCGTGAATGTCGTATCCGTCAGACCAAACGCCGGTGGACAGCCAGTCCGCTGCCAGCCGTGCGCGCTCACGCACTGATGCCATGTCACTGCCGAGGAACGTCACGTGCCCGACCTTGCGGCCCGGCCGTTCCTCTTTGCCGTAGAGGTGCACGTGCGCGTCGGGGAAGCGCGCGAAGAGGTGGTGCACGCGCTCGTCAGGGCCCATCGCCGGGGTTTCGACGGCACCCAGCACGTTCGCCATCACCACGGCGGGGGCCATCAGGTCGGTGCGACCCAACGGGTAGTCGAGGACCGCGCGCAGGTGCTGTTCGAACTGCGAGGTGCGCGCGCCCTCGATCGACCAGTGGCCGGAGTTGTGCGGACGCATCGCGAGCTCGTTCACCACGACCCCGTCCGCCGTCTCGAACAGCTCGACGGCCAGCACGCCCACGACACCCAGCGCGTCGGCGACCTTCAAGGCCAGCTCCTGGGCGGCAGCACCGTCCAGAGCAGGCGCCGGAGCGAGAACCTCCACACAGATGCCGTCCGACTGCACGGTCTCGACGACCGGCCACGCGGCACCCTGCCCGAACGGTGAGCGCGCGACCACGGCCGCCAGTTCGCGGCGCATCGGCACGCACTGCTCGACCATCAGAGGCGTCCCGGCCTCGAGCAGCTCGGGGACGACCAGTTCGGCACTGTGCGGCTGGTTCAGCATCCACACACCACGGCCGTCGTAACCGCCGCGGATCGCCTTCAGCACGCACGGCCAGCCGTGCGCGGCGCCGAACCGAAGCACGTCGCGGACCTCGTGCACTTCGGCGAACGGCGGCACCGGCAGGCCCAGCTCCGCCAGCCGCACCCGCATCTTCAGCTTGTCCTGCGCGTACTGCAGCGCGTCCGGACCCGGATGCACCTTCACGCCCTCGGCGACCAAGGTGCGCAGGTGCTCGGAAGGCACGTGCTCGTGGTCGAACGTGACCACTTCGCAGCCCTTCGCGAACGCGCGCAACGCGTCCAGGTCGGTGTGCGTGCCGAGCACCACGTCCCGCGCGACCAACGCGGCTGGGTCGTTCTCGGAGACGGCGAGCACGCGAAGCGACTGGCCGAGCGGGATCGCGGCCTGGTGCGTCATGCGGGCGAGCTGCCCGCCGCCGATCATGCCGACGACGGGGAGACGGGTACGGGAGTCCACGGTTCAGGCATCCTACCTGCGGCTTCTTCCGCGCTCACCAGCAGAGCCAGCCGCCGGGCGGTGACGCTGCCCACGGGTGCGGTGTGGATCACCAGCCGCTGGTCGTGCTCAGGCGCGCCGAGCACCTCGCAGTCGAACTCCAGCAGGCCCGCGACGGGGTGCAGGATCCGCTTGCGGTCCGACCGGCGCACCGCCACGTCGTGCTCCGCCCACAGCCGCGCGAACAGCGGGCTCGCCATCAGCTCGTCGGCCAACGGCTGCGCGGCCGGGCGCCGGGCGATCGTGGCCCGGAGATCGGCGACGTGGGCGCGGGCGGCGTCCTCGCGCTCCTCCTCCGGAATCCGGTCGGACTCGGTCAGGAAGAACGCGCGGAGCAGGTTCAGGCCGGGGCGGAGGCTCGGGTGGACCAGGGCGGCGCGCGGAGTCCACGCGAGCACGTCACCCAGGTCGGTCATCACCAACGCGATGTCGTCGCGCAGCCGGTCGAGCAGCAGCTGGACGCCGGGCCGCACCTCACGCGACGCGGGCTCCTCCGGCACCGCTTCGCCAGCCAGACGGAACAGGTGCGCGCGCTCGTCCGCGTTGAGCTCCAACCCGCGTGCGATGCCGTGCAGCACCGACACGGACGGATGCGGTCCACGAGCCTGTTCGAGGCGTGTGTAGTAGTCGATCGACACGCCCGCCGCTGCCGCGATCTCCTCCCGGCGACGGCCAGGAGTGCGGCGCCGTCCGTCGCCGATCGGCGCCATCCGCTCGCGGCGGCTGCGCAGGAAGCCGGCCAGTTCACGCATGACACCACCGTAGCCAGGTATCGATCGTCCCTGGCTGCGCTCACAACGCGAGAACACGCTGGAACACATGAAGATCGCGATGACAGGGTCGACCGGACGGGTCGGCAGCAGGCTTCTCCCACGGTTGCAGGAACAGGGTCACGACGTGCGTGCGTTCGCCCACCGGCTGGCGAACTCCGAGGCGGTCGAGGAGCTCGTGAACGACGTGGACGCCGTGGTGCACGTCGCCGCCGCCCTTCGCACGAGCACCGACCACGAGGCGGTGAACGTGCACGGCACGCGAGCACTCGCCGAGGCCAGCGTGAAGGTGCCGCTGTTCATCCACATCAGCACGACCCTGGTCTACCCCGGTGGCCTGGGCCGGCCCGCGACCGAGGACGACCCGGCGAGCCCCAACCCGGAGTTCGGCGAGTACGCCCGCACCAAGGCGCTCGGCGAGCAGGCGGTGCTGGACACCAGGGAAGCCACGGTCCTGCGGCTGGCCTTCGTCTACGGCGACGGCGACCCGCACCTGGAGGAAGCGATGCGCTGGGCCTCGCAGTGGCCCGGCCACCAGCGGCTGCACCTCGTGCACCACGCCGATGTCGCGCAGGCGATCGGGAAGGTCCTCGACAGCGGGGCGAGCGGGATCTTCAACGTGGCGGACGACAGTCCTGCCACGGCCGTTGAACTGCACCTGCTGAACGGCCTCACCCCCAGTGAGACCGTTCAGCAGGAGTTCGACCCCTGGCACGGCATCGCGTCGACGAACCGCGCTCAGAAAGACCTCGGCTACCGGCCGCGCTACCCCTCGGCCTGGGCGGCGGCGACGGCCGGCGTGCTCTGAACCGGCTCGGCGTCTGAGGACTCGGCTGCAGAGGAGATGCGGCGGTGGGAACGGGACGGCTTCCACCCGCCGCCGCGTCGCAGCAACCGGAACGTCAGGTAGAACAGCACGCCGGTCAGCGCTGCGAACACCCCGAACTCGATGAACTGGAACGCCGTGATCCGCTCGACCGGCTGGTAGTCGACGTAGGTGCCGACCGCACTGCCCGTGTTGCGCATGCAGGTGTTCAGGTTCACGTGCTTCTCACACACGTCCGGCACCGACACCGGCCTCAGGTCCCTGCCGACGAAGCCGCCGCCGAGCTCCATCGCGCCCCTGGGGATGTCCGGGACGTTCTCCCAGCGGGAGACCACGCGGGCCACCGGCAGGTAGTGGTCGCGGAGGAACACCGACAGCAGCATGCGGGAGAACGTGTAGAAGACCAGCGTCGCCGCGATCGCCGTCACCACGTGCCTGGTGAGCAGACCGATGAACACACCCAGGGCGAGCCCGAACAGCGCGTAGCCCATCTGCACGACCGGGTGCGACTCGAAGGCCGACCACGACAGCTGCGACCCCACGTGCCCGTCGCCGAGCCCGACGACCACACCGAGCAGAGCAGCCAGCACGCCGAGCACGATCGCCTTGCCGCGCAACCACTTCACGGGTGTGACGTCCTGGCCCCACGCCACGAAGTAGGTGCGTTCCTCCAGCTCGCGGGAGATCAGCGGGGCGCCCCAGAACGTGCCGACCACGCCGCCGAAGATCAGCTGCACCATCAGGCCGTAGAAGCCGCTCATGGGCATCGAGTCGCCCGCCAACTCCCACGTCTCCGTCCTGATGAGGGCGTAGGCGGCGAACAGGGCGAGGAGCGCGGTGCCGGCGATGGTCCAGCGGTGCTGACGCCAGGTCAGCCAGAGAAGTGCGCTCATGCCGCACGCTCCAGGTGGGCCACGACCAGCTCCTCCAGCGTCACGTACCGGGCGGTCCAGGGTTCGTCGATCTGCGTGCCGCCGGAGCGCACGAGGTACTGCGACTGCGACTTGCTGTGCTTCGCGAGCACCACGGGCCCTTCCACGGGTGAGGTCTTCTCACGCGGACCCGTGTAGAGAACGTGCTGTTCGAGCAGCTCGTCGGTCTCGCCGTCCACGAGCAGCCGGCCGTCGGAGAGCAGCAGCAACCTGTCGGCCACTCCGCCGATCTCCGCGACGACGTGCGTCGAGAAGATCAGCGTCATGCCGTTGTCGGTGACCTCGGTCAGCAACTCGCGCGTGACCTTGCGGCGCGCGAGCGGGTCCAGTTCGGACAGCGGCTCGTCGAGCATCAGCACATCC
>JAVXWK010000043.1:0-3353 GCA_032230575.1 Pseudonocardiales bacterium
TCGGCGAGATCGCGGTCCGCGGCCGCGTCTCCGCCTGCGACCAGGTGGGCCTCGCTGTACATCACGGAGACGACCGTCAGGACGATGTCCAGGCGCGCGGCCCGCTCGGATCTCTCGGGTATCCGCAGGGCGATCCGCCTGTGGCACGGGCTGGCTGTTGTGCCCGTGCTGTTGGCGCGGCTTGCTGGGGAGGTCGGGCGCCGCCCGATGCTCGAGTCGTCCGCGTCCCGCGGCACGTTCGGGGCAACCTTGCGGGGACGCGCCATGAACGCGCTGCTAATCGGGTACGCCCGATGCTCTACCGATCAACAAGATTCGACCGCTCAACGCGACGGTCTGCTGGCCCTCGGGGTCGAGGAAGAACGGATCTACGTCGACCACGGCCTGACCGGCACCAACCGAGAGCGTCCCGGGCTACGCGAGGCACTGGCCGCCTGTCGGGCCGGCGACACCCTGGTGGTGACCAAGCTCGACCGGCTGGCTCGGTCCCTGCCCGACGCCCGTGCCATCGCCGACGAACTCACCACCCGACAGATCAGCCTCTCCCTCGGCGGGTCGGTCTACGACCCCGCCGACGCCGTCGGACGGCTGCTGTTCAACGTCCTCGCCGTGGTCGCGGAGTTCGAGTCCGACCTGATCCGGCTCCGCACCCGCGAAGGCATGAAGGTCGCGAAGTCGAAGGGCCGGCTACGAGGCAAGCAGCCCAAGCTGAACCGCAAGCAGGAGGCTCACCTGGTTTCCCTGGTGCACAGCGGCGAATACAGCACCCTCGAGGTGGCCGAGCTCTTCGGCGTGGGCCGCTCCACGGTCTACCGCGCCATCGAACGACAACGAACCGCCGCCAAGGCTGACATCACGCAGACCTCAGCGAGGCGCTGAGCGCTGACGGCGCCGCCGTCCCGCATCCGACAGCCCACCGGGACGCCGGCGCCCCGGCACCCCCATGCGCCCGGTCAAACGCCGGTCCCGGTTCGGCTTACCGGACGGCTTTCCCCGAACGCACGCACTCTCATGCCGAGATGCGGGCGCGTCACAAGTGGCGGATCAGCAGCGAGCCGCTGTGCTGGGGCAGTCGGTCGCGAGGGTCCGATCTGACCTAGATCACATGAGGTTCGTCGACAGGGCCCAGCCGTAGAAGCACAGTTCGTCGACATCCTGCTCGATCAACGCGGCCCGGGTGGTGCCGCCACCGTGCCCGGAGTCGCGCAGCGGCAGCAACAGGTACGGCCCGCCGTCGGTCGCGTCTGCCTGCATCCGGGCGACCATCTTGACCGGGTCGTGCGGCGGCGCCGTTTTGTCGTTCATCGCCGATACGAACGCGATCGCCGGGTAGCGGACCCCTGGCCGGACGTTGTGGTACGGCGAATACTCGGCGAGGTACGCACCTTCCACCGGGTCCTCGGGCGAGCCGAACTCGACGGTCGCGGTCCGCGTGTTCTCGAACCGGGTGAATCGGATCATGTCCAGTATCGGCGCCCGGCAGAAAACGGCGCGAAAAGCATCCGGCGCCTGCAGGGCGGTGACCGCCACGAGGATTCCCCCGTTGCTGTTTCCGCGTGACACCAGCTGGTCGGTCGTCGTGTAGCCGTTGTCGACGAGCCAGCGGGCGGCGGCGATGTAGTCGTCGAAGGCGTTCTGCCGTTTGGTCCCGATCGCCGCCTCGTGCCACTCGCGTCCGTACTCGCCACCGCCGCGGATGTTGGCATAGGCAAGGGCCCCGCCGGTCCTCAGCCAGGCCGCGTGGACAGGGGAGTACCACGGCGAGATGTCGATGTTGAACCCGCCGTACCCGCTGAGCCGCGTCGGCAGTGGTCCGTCACCGTCTTTGGGCCGGACGACGAACATCGACACCTGCGTGCCGTCCATCGACTCGTACCAGACCTGTTCGGTCACAGCGTCGATCGCCGCCTCGGGCACGTGGTACCCCGTGAGCTCGTCCTCGTCGAAGTCGTAGCGATAGATCGACAAGGGTTGGACGAACGACTGGAACTCGACCCACACCTCGTCGCCGTACCAGCTCCCGGTGACGCCGCTGATGACCCCGCCACCCTCGTTTCCAGTGACCGATCCGAGACCGGGCACTGCGACGTCGCGGATCTTGGCGCCATCGGCGGCGTGCACGGTGATCCTGTGCGACGCCGCGTGGGAGTAGACGGCGTACAAGTGGCCACCGATCCCACTGACGGTCTGCAGGGTGTCGTTGCTCTCGGCAATGGCCGTGTGCCACACGGTCGGGCTGTGCACCGACGCCTTGCAAAGCCGGCCGCGCGGTGCGTCGAGATCGGTGACGATGAGGAGCTCGTCGTCGACCACCTGCACCTGATTCACCGCCTCCATAGTCGTGGCAACCGGCACCAGTTCGTCATCGGCAAGCCTCAGAAGGAACACGATGTTGGCGTGGACGAAGTGCCACTGGTACAGGACGGCGTACCGGCCGCACTCGCTGACGGTCACCGTGCACCAGTAGTCCTCATGGCCACCGAAGACCTGCTTGGCAGGTGCATCCGATCCGATCCGGTGCTCGAGGATCGACTCATTGCCGTCATCGATCGCGTCGTAGAACAGGGCGCACGAGTCGGGCCGCCATGCCGCGTCCAGGTGGTTCGACCCGCGTAGCCGATCAGGCCGGACCAGCCCGGTATCGACGTCCATGATCTCGATCCGTGCGTCATGCGTGCCGCCGACCGCCTTGCCGAAGGCAACGAGCGTGCCGTCCGGTGACGGCACGGCGTATACAAGCGTCTCGGTGCTAGGCCAGGTGTTCGGGTCGATGACCGTCTCCAGCTGTCCGTCCGGCTCTCGGCGCATTTTCAGCACGAGCTTCTCATCGCCGGGACCGGCCTGCCAGACGAACTCAGTTCCACCGGCGCGGACCGGCCGCGACAGCCGCTCATACCGCGATGCCCTGGTCACCTCGGCGCCCAGCCGCTCCCGGCCGGGCGCGGTGTCGAGAATGCGGTGCGTCGCCGCCTCCTGCTCCTCGATCCAGGATCGCGCCTCAGGGTCGTCAAAATTCTCCAGCCACTCGTACGGGTCGGGGATCCACTCCCGGTGGAACCAGAACCCGCTGTCCGGATCGCGCCGCGCCGGCCTCACGGCGCCGCCTTGCGAGCGCGGTGAGCGGCGGCCTTGACGCGGCGCTGGCACTGCGGCGAGCAGAAACGGCGCTGCGCGTTGTCGAGGAGAGCTTCCGACTGCTTCCGTCCAAAGCGCATGGCTCAGCGTAGGTCCGCCGGGCACGTCCGCACATGCCGCGATACGCGCGTTCGCAGGGTGAGTCTTTCCGCTTGTCTGCGTGCCCCCTGGCTCAACGGTCGCTCAGCTCGTGAACCGCCCCGGCGAGTCCGGAGACT
>JAVXWK010000950.1:0-7547 GCA_032230575.1 Pseudonocardiales bacterium
GCTGATGGACGCCCGGCTCGCGCAGTTCGTCAGGTCCGTCGACGTCGACATGCCGAAGCTCTTCGAGGACCTCTCGCTCGACGACGCCACACGGGCCGCGCTCGTCCGCTACTCCGACGAGCTGAAGGACTGGATCGTCGGCATCGTCAACTGGCACAAGGAAACCTCGCGCTACGGCGAGGCGGAGCTGACGACACCGGTGAACGCCCACCTGCTGGAGGGAGCGTTCAACCGGGGTCCGTCGGGGATCGGCACGTCGGCTGCCCGGCTCACATCCCGAACTTCGAGCTGAGCCACGCAGTTCGGTCGCCGGCGTGGGCGACTTCGCGGCCGACGCGGAGGTCAACGAAGTGCCGTTCGCCGTAGTCGCTGTCAAGCCCTGACAGCGACTGACGGCCGATGGTCAGTGGACGGTCAGCGCTGGTCGGCACCTTGTGGGCAACACCGACTCACAGGGGGCAACACCATGAAGAACGTCCTGATCTCCGGCGCCAGCATCGGCGGACCCGCGCTCGCCTACTGGCTGCGCCGCTACGGCTTCGACGTCACCGTGGTCGAGCGCTACCGGGGCATGCGGCCCGGCGGCCAGGCCATCGACGTGCGCGGCCCGGCGCTGCAGGTCATGGACCGGATGGGCCTCGGCGAGCAGCTGCGGTCGTGCAACACGAACATGCGCGGCATGAACGTCGTCGACGAGGACGGCAACGAGGTCTACCGCTCGACCGAGCACACGCTGAGCGGCGGCGACCTCTCCAGCCCCGACGTCGAGCTGCTGCGCGACGACCTGGCCCGGATGATCTTCGACGCCGTCGAGGGCGTGGAGTACCTGTTCGACGACACCATCACCTCGATCGACGGTACCCGCGTCACCTTCGAGAAGGCCGCGCCGCGCGACTTCGACGTCATCGTGGGTGCGGACGGCCTGCACTCCAACGTCCGCAAGCTGGTCTTCGGGCCGGAGCAGGACTTCATCAGCCACCTCGGCATGAACCTCGCCGTGTTCACCGCGCCGAACTGGCTGGAACTGGACCACTGGCAGACGTTCCAGCAGGGCGAGATCGTCGGTGGCGGCATCATGAGCGCCCGCGCCAACGCGGAATGCCGTGTCTACATGGGCTTCAACGGCCAGGTCGACTTCGACCACCGCGACGTCGAGGCGCAGAAGCAGCTGATCGCCGAGATGTTCGCCGACGCCAAGTGGGCGTGGCAGACCGCGTTGAAGCACATGTGGGAGGCGCCGGACTTCCACTTCGACGCGATGGCGCAGATCCGGATGGAGACCTGGTCCAAGGGCAACGTGGTGCTGCTCGGCGACGCCGGCTACTGCGGTTCGCCGTTGTCCGGTCAGGGCACCAGCATGGCCCTGGTCGGCGCGTACGTGCTGGCTGGTGAACTCCGCGACAACCCGGAGATCGCCTTCCAGCGCTACGAGGAGATCCTGCGCCCGTACGTGACGGCGAACCAGGACATGGCGTTGAAGAACAAGGAGAACGGCGGCGCGCCGATCGACGACTTCGCCGACGTGGTCAACAGCCTCACACTGCCCACCTACTCGTAAAGCTCCTCGATCGCGGCGGTGATGTCGTCTTGCGGCAGCACACCGCCGGTGAACCGGGTGACCGCGGTGATCCCCTTGGCGTAGGTGTGCCGATCATCGGCGAAGTCGAGTCCGTCGAGAGCGGCGACGACCTCCGGGTCGTCGCCGAATTCGGCGTCTTCCCAAGGTTCTTCAGACGAGATCAGCTTGCCTCGGCGGGCGAACGACAGCCTCGTGACGGCGTTGACGTTCCAGTAGAAGCTGGCCGCTCTTCCGTCGCGGGACAGGTGCGCCAGCACGTTCTCGTCGGCGCCGACGTAGTTGTTGTCCTCCACCACGACGACACCGCCGTCGATCTCGATGGCGATGGAGTCCTCCTCGAAGTCGCCCACCACGTCGTCGACGTCGAGACCGATGGCGATCGTGACGGTCGCCGCCTCGCCGAGAGCGTTCGCGAGCCACCGCAGTCCGGCCTCGGGTGCTGGTGGACGCAGTGGCTCGGGTTCGCCGCGCAGCCGGTGGCCCAGCCGGTCGGTCTTCTTGTGCACCAACGGCATCGTGAAATGCTCCGGCCAGATCAGCAGCTCGTAGGCTTCGTCGTCATCGCCGTCTCGGCCGCGGGCGGACACCCGGACGCGGAAATCACCAGGCCACGGCGGCATTCCGCCATGACCGAGCTGGGCGTCGCCGTTGACCGCGGTGAAACTGATCTCGGCGACCTCGTCCCAGCGCGTGGTCTCCGGCTCGCCAGGCGGTTCCAGCACGACCTTCGCTTCCACCGGGACGCGACCCTGGGCCATGCCGGTGCGCACGGCGAAACCGGTGTCGACGGCGGCGACCAGGCCCGTTGCTGCGAAGTACGGCAACCGGTCGCTCGGTTCCTCCACGAACACGAACTGATGACCGGCCACCGGGATACTCGGGCTCCACGACAGACCCTTGTACTCGTCGCGTCGCTTCTGCAGCAACGCCTGCTCGTACGCCGGCGGCTTCGGGATCTTCGGGATGAGCAACGCGGTCACGCCGATCGCGATGCCGATGATCCCCACCGGGCTGGGCGACGTGTGGATCTTGTTGAGGACAGCGGCCGTGGTCGCCACGGCCAACGCGAGGTGTGCCGCGCCGTGCCTGGCGATGACCGTGTTCTCGTCACCCGTCACGTCGCTGAGGTCGAGCAGCGCGGCTTTGGCCCGCACCTGCTCGGTGATCAGCTCGATCGCGCCGGGATTCACCATCGCGATCAGGCTCACCGGTTCCTTGAGCGGGCTCTGGCCACCGAACGTCACGTACGAGAACGTGGAGCCGGCGGGGAGCGGCACCAGGTCGGCGACGACCTCGTCGGCCGCTTGGAGCGTCAGCTTCGAGACGCCGAGTTCGAGCGCGCCGAGCAGTCGTTCCGCGGCTGAACGGTTGAAGTCGTCGAGGGCTCGTTGCGCCGGGGTGCCGTACTCCGGGCCGTTCCACTGGCGCGGTTCGTACCTGCCGAGCTCCGCCGCCGGGTCCGCCGGGATGAGCGCCTCGATCTGCCGTGCGGTCACCAGGATCAGTTCTTCGAATTCCCCCACAGCGCGATTGTGCCGGGTGATGGCCCAGCTCACAGCCATTTGACTCAACAAGATCCCTCCCGCACGATCCTGGGTTGACAACAGCATCCGCACGCCGCGGGGGAAGCCGGTGCAACTCCGGCACTGACCCGCAACGGTGAAAGTCCGACTACCCGTGGCGCGCGGTAGCTCCACCAACCCGTCGAGGACAGCGGGGCAGGGAGGCGTTTTGTGATCCGGAAATCCGCGCTGGTCGCGTTCGTCGCGGCCGCGCTCGTGGCGGCACCTCAGGCGCAGGCCGCCGAGGCAGCGCCATCTGCGGGAACGTGGCTGGTCAGCCAGTTCACGAACGGCGATCGCCTGATCAACTTCCCGGGCGGCCCCGGCGATCCCGGACTGACCGCCGACGGCGTCTACGGTCTCGCGGCGGCGGGGGTGGGCCAGTCGACCTCGGCCAAGGCGATGGCCTGGCTGTCGGCGAACCTCCCGGACTTCGTCGGCAAGGGCGAGGAGTCGTTCACGGGCCCGATCGTCAAGATCGCGCTGGCCGCGCAGACGCAGGGACTCGATCCTCGTCAGTTCGGCGGCGTCGACCTGATCAAGCGGCTCGGCGAGTTGCAGGACGCCGCCGGGCGGTTCCGCGACAAGGGCGATCCCGAGTGGGACGAGAGCAACGCGTTCACCCAGGCGCTGGCGATCATCGTGCTTCACCGCGCCGCGCTGCCGCTCGACAAGGCCACTGCGTACCTGCTGTCCGCTCAGTGCCCGGACGGCGGATTCCCGATCGCGTTCGGCGAGGAGACCTGCAAGTCCGATGTGGACGCCACGACGATGGTGCTCCAGGCGCTGAAGAACCCAGCAGCCCTCAGCTGGCTCGTGAAGCAGCAGCAGGCCGATGGCGGGTTCCCGGCGGCGGTCGGGCCGTCCAACGCCAACACCACCGGCCTCGCGGTCGGCGCGCTGCTGGCCGGAGGTCAGGTCGGGGCGGCGGACAAGGCCGTGGCGTACTTGAAGACGTTGCAGGTCGGCTGTGCCGGGCCTGAGACTCAGCGCGGCGCTATCGCCTACGACAGCACGGGATTCGAGGCGGGCAAGGCCGTTCGTGCCACCGCGCAGGCGATGCTCGGTCTCGCACGGGTGAGCCTTCTCGACGTGTCCGCGACGTCGGCTTCGGCTGGTGTGCCTGCGATCGAGTGTGCGACCACGCCGCCTTCCACTCCTGCTCCTCCGGTGCCTGCCGGCCCGGCGGAGGCGCCGGTCGACCCGCCGGTAGACCCGCCGTTGGCCGTCACCGGCCCGGACCAGGCTGTGCCGCTGACGCTGTTCGGCTCGTTCGCGGTTGTCGCCGGTGCCGTGCTTCTTCTCGTTTCCCGCCGTCGGAAGGTTGGTGCGTGATGCGCCGCGTTCTCGCAGTTCTCGCTCTGCTGGCAAGCTCTTTCGTCGTCACGTCCCCGGCTTCGGCCGCTTCGTGTGACGGCGTGAAGGTCGTGGTCGACTTCACCGCGCTGGGCGGCGGTGTGGAGACGGGCTGCGCCGCGGGCGACCCGCAGAACGGCCTCAAGGCGTTGGAGCTCGCTCAGTTCCCGTACACCTTCGCGCCGCGTTTCCCCGGTTTCGTGTGCACGATCAAGGCGCTGCCGAACCCGTGCAAGAAGACCGCGAACGGCCCCTACTGGTCGTACTGGCACGCCACGCCCGGCGGCACCTGGACCTACAGCGCCTCGGGCGCGGGCGGCTACGACCCGGCTCCGGGCACGGTCGAGGGCTGGGCGTTCGGCGCGGGCGTCGCACCGGGTGCCACTCCGTGAAAAGGCTCTTCTTCGCGCTGGCACTGGTGATCGCTCTGTCACCAGTGCCGGCGCAGGCCGCGGGATGCGACGGCGTGACAGTGGTCGTCGACTTCCGCGGCCTCGGGGGAGGTGTGCGGCAGGGCTGCGCGCCAGGCAGTCCGGCTTCCGGGGTGGCGGCGCTGAGTGCGGCCGGATTCGGCTACACGTACGCGTCACGGCAGCCCGGCTTCGTCTGCCGCATCAACGAAAAGCCCGGCGCGGACACCGACAGGTGCGTCAACACCTCGCCCGCCTCGGCCTACTGGTCGTACTGGCACGCTCCTGCTGGTGGATCTTGGATGTACAGCAACCAGGGTGCGGCTTCTCATACGCCTGCTCGGGGAACTGTTGAGGGATGGGCGTTCGGCGCAGGGGAACAGCCCGGGATGGCACCGCCCGCGGCTCCCGCACCCCAGCCACCCGCACCACAGCTTCCAGCGCCGAAGCCGCCGGTGGCACAGCCTCCGACGCAACAAACGCCTGCGGTGACAACGACTACCGTGCCGCCGACCTCGTCTGCTCCCGCGTCACCGTCGTCAGTTCCGTCGTCGACAACATCGTCGTCCGCTGCGGAGTCGTCCTCGGCTGTCGTCGAGGTGAAGTCGCAGCAGGCTGAGGAGAAGTCCGGGTCCGGCTGGTGGTGGACCGCGATCGGTGTGCTGGTGATCGCCGCGCTCGTCGTGGTGGGGCTGCTCGTCGCACGACGTCGCCGGGGCGTGGAAGACGCGTGAGGCTCCATTCAGGTGCGTGGTGGCTCTGGGCTCTCGGCCTGGCGACCGCCGCCAGCCGCACCACGAATCCGTTGATGCTGGGCCTGATCCTGGCCGTCGCGGGTCTCGTGGTCGTCACCTGCCGGGCGAACACGCCGTGGGCCGGGACCTACGGCGTGTTCCTCAAGTTCGGACTCCTGGTGATCGGCCTGCGGGTGCTCCTGCACGTCTTCCTCGGCGGCATCGCGGGTCCGACCACCCTCTTCGCCCTTCCGCAGGTTCCGCTCCCGGACTGGGCCCAGGGCATCCGCATCGGTGGACCGGTGACGGCCGAGGGACTGGTTTTCGCGCTGTACCAAGGTTTGCTGCTCGCCACGATCCTCAGCTGTGTCGGCGCCGCCAACGCGCTCGCGAACCCCAAGCGTCTCCTCCGCTCACTCCCTGCCGCGCTGTACGAGGTGAGCGTGGCTGTCGTGGTGGCGCTGACCGTTGCGCCCCAGCTGGTCTCGTCCGCGCGATCGGTCCGCAAGGCCCGGCAGCTCCGGGGTGACACAGCGCGCGGGGTCCGCGCGATTCGCACGATGCTGGTGCCGGTGCTGGAGGACGCCCTCGAACGTTCGCTGGTTCTGGCCGCCTCCATGGACTCTCGTGGTTACGGACGCACGGCCGGCATCTCGCGGCGGGACCGGGTGCTCACCGGGACGTTGGTGCTGGCCGGACTCTTCGGGTTCTGCATTGGGATGTACGGGCTGCTGTCCGACGCCTACTCCGGCTGGCCGTTGCTGGTGATCGGTGGTGTGCTGGCGATCGCGGGGCTGCGGGTGGGGGCGCGGCGGGTGCCTCGGACGCGTTATCGGCCGGACAGGTGGTCGGGCAGGGCTGTCGGGGTGGCGTTGAGCGGGGTGATCGGGGCGGTGGTGCTGGTGTTCTCGGGGGATCCGGCCTTGTCGCCGTCGACGGTTCCGCTGCATGCTCCAGAGCTGCCGCTGCTGCCCGCGCTCGGGGTGTTGGTGGCGCTGGCTCCGGTGGGCTTGGTGAGGGAAGCATGATCAGGTTTGAGGACGTCACGATCACCTATGCCGAGCAGCCTGTGCTGGCGAACATCTCGGTGGAGATCCCCGAGGGCGAGCTGTGCCTGGTCGTCGGGCGCACCGGCTCCGGCAAGTCGACGTTCCTACGCGCCGTCAACGGGCTGGTCCCGCACTTCAGCGGTGGCACGCTCGCCGGACGCGTGCTGGTGGACGGCCGGGACACCTCGCGGTTCCCACCGCGTGAGCTGGCCGATGTCGTGGGGTTCGTCGGGCAGGACCCGGTGGCGGGCTTCGTCGCGGACAACGTAGAGGACGAGCTCGCTTACTCGATGGAGTCCCTCGGCCTGCCGGGCGACGTCATGCGCAAACGTGTCGAGGAAACCCTCGACCTGCTGGGACTTGCACACCTGCGGGATCGTCCACTTGCGACTCTGAGCGGAGGGCAGCAGCAACGGGTCGCGATCGGTGCGGCACTCACCGCGCATCCGCGAGTCCTGGTGCTCGACGAGCCGACTTCCGCGCTGGATCCAGGTGCGGCCGAAGATGTGTTGGCTGCCGTGCAACGACTTGTGCACGACCTCGGCATGACCGTGGTGATCGCCGAGCACCGGCTGGAACGCGTCGCCCAGTACGCCGACCGCGCGCTCTTGTTGCCGCAAGGGGAGATCGGCGACGTGGGGGAGGTGCTGGCGAAAGCACCTGTCGCGCCGCCCGTGGTCAGGCTTGCGCAGGTCGCCGGGTGGTCACCGGTGCCGGTGTCCGTACGCGACGCGCGTCGGCATGCGGCGCCTTTGCGCGCACGACTGCCCGAACCTGCGACCGAGAATCCCGCCGTTGCCGAGCCTGTGCTGGAAGCGCGGGATGTTGTTGTGAAGTACGGCGATGTTCAGGCTGTG
>JAVXWK010000971.1:0-3963 GCA_032230575.1 Pseudonocardiales bacterium
GGCGTTCCCGGTCGAGGGCGGGCCGTACGTGTGGACCAAGCTCGCGTTCGGGCGTCTCGCGGCGGGGGTGAACCAGGTTCTGTACTGGCTGTCCAACCCGCTGTGGATGGGCGGCACGCTGGCGATCATCGCCGTGACGACGTTCGAGAAGTTCTTCCTGCCGCTGGGCATGGCAGGCAAGCACGTCGCGGGGCTCGCGTTCATCTGGGCCGGCGTTCTCGCGGTGGCGGCGTCGCTGCGGATCGGCAAGTGGGTGCCGATCGCGGGCGCCATCGCGCGGATCGTGCTGCTCGGCTTCTTCACCCTGTCGGTCGTGGTCTACGCGGTGAAGAACGGCGTGCAACCGTTGTCCGGCGCGGATTTCGTGCCGACGTGGGCCGGGTTCGTGGCGCTGGTGCCCGTGCTGATCTTCAACTACGTCGGGTTCGAACTGCCCTCGGCCGCGACGGAGGAGATGACGGAGCCGCAGAAGACCGTGCCGTTCGCGATCCTGCGGGCGGGCATCGCGTCGTTCCTGTTGTACGGCGGGCCTATTCTCGGGATTCTCCTGGTGGTGCCGGCTGATCGCATTCAAGGGCTGGGCGGGTTCATCGACGCCGCCAAGCAGGTGCTGACCGTGTACGGCGGGTCGGTCGCCGCCGACGGGACGGTGACTTTGACCGGCGCGGGAGCGGTTCTCGGGACGGTGTGTGCCGCCGGGTTGATCATCGGCGTGCTGACCTCAGGCGTCTCGTGGGCGATCGGCGCGCACCGGGCGCAGGCGGTGGCGTGTGCCGACGGTGCCGGACCTGCTTACCTGGGACGGCTTTCCGCTCGGCACGGCACGCCGCTGCGGGTGAACGTCCTTTCCGGACTGCTGGCGTCCGTCGTGCTCGTGACGGCGTTGAACCTGACTGGCGGCAACTCCGAGAAGTACTTCACCGCCGGGCTCGCGCTGGTGATCTCGACGACGTTCATCAGCTACCTGCTGACGTTCCCGTCGATGCTGGTGTTGAGGCGTCGTCTCCCCGACGCTCCGCGGCCGTTCCGCGCGCCTTTCGCCTTGCTGACAACGGTTCTGACGACCGGGCTGGTGGCGTTCACCGTGGTCGTGCTGATCTGGCCGCTGGAGCTGCCGTCGGCGTTCGCGGGCGAGCGCACTGCCTACACGGTGTCGCAGGTCGTTCCGTTGCTGATCGTGGTCGGCATCGGGTTCCTGTTCTACGCGCTGGGTGCTTCTACTCGTGCGCTGGACCGGGAACTGCAAGAGGACTTCACTTCGACATCTGCATGAGGAACTCCGCGTTGCTCCGGGTCTTGCGCAGTCCTTCGAGAAGCACGTCGATCTCGCGGTCCGCCATGGCCCGGCGCATCGTGTCCGTGATGGCGAGCTCCTGCGGCGACACCAGCAGTTCCGTCTTGCGGGTGCTGGACTGGTGGAGGTCGACCGCCGGGTAGACGCGCTTCTGCGCGGCCTTGCGGTCGAGCTTCAGCTCGGCGTTGCCGGTGCTCTTGAGCTCCTCGAAGATCACCGTGTCGGCCAGCGAGCCGGTCTCGACCAGCGCGGTGGCGAAGATCGTGAGGCTGCCGCCTTCCTCGATGTTGCGGGCAGCGCCGAGGAACTGCTTCGGCGGCGTGAGCGCGCTGGAGTCGATGCCACCGCTGAGGATGCGGCCGCCGTTGGGCGCAGCGAGGTTGTAGGCACGGCCGAGGCGCGTGAGCGAGTCGAGCAGGATGACGACGTCCTGGCCGTCCTCGACGAGCCGCTTCGCCCGTTCCACGGCCAGTTCGGCGATCCTGACGTGTTCCCTGGGGTGCTCGTCGAACGTCGAGGTGAACATCTCGCCGGGGATGGTGGCACGCATGTCCGTGACCTCCTCTGGTCGTTCACCTACGAGCGTGACGATCAGGTGGACTTCCGGGTTGTTCTTGGCGATCGCCTGCGCGATCTGCTGCAGCACGATCGTCTTGCCGGCCTTGGGAGGCGCCACGATGAGCGCCCGCTGTCCCTTGCCGACGGGCATGACCAGGTCGATCGTGCGGCTGGTCAGCTCGTCGGGGTCGTGCTCGAGCCGCAGCCTCTCGTTGGGGTAGAGCGGCGTCAGGTCCGCGAACCTGGGCCTTTTGTGCGGCTTGCGCCCGTTGACGGTGTCGACGCTGACCAGTTTGTCCTCGTGGGCTTCGCCCGAGATCTGGTCACCTCGCCGCAGATCATGTTGCTTGACGAGGTTTTGCGGTACGACTGGACCGTCGACGAGGAAGGCCTTGTTGTTTCGGATGTCGAGAACACCGATGTGCATGGTGTCCGTCCTTTCGGGAAGGTTTGGCAATGTTGGTGGTGGGGATCGACTTCGGCACCCTGTCGGCACGGGCCGTCGTGGTCCGCGTCTCGGACGGGGCCGAGCTGGGCAGCGCTGCCGTGGACTACGCGCACGGCGTGCTGGAACCCGAGCCTCAGTGGGCGCTCCAGGTGCCCTCGGACTACCTGGATGCCTTGCGAGCAGTGCCTTTGGCGTTGCGCGAGGCCGATGCGTCCCCCTCGGACGTGATCGGCATCGGCACCGACTTCACCGCCAGCACCGTGCTTCCGGTGCTCGCGGACGGCACACCGCTGTCGTCGGTCTCCTCATCCCCGCACGCGCTGGCGAAACTCTGGCGCCACCACGCGGCTTCTTCGCAGGCCGCGCGCTTCAACGCCGTGTTCGCGACAGAAGCGTGGATGGAGATGTACGGAGGACTGACCTCAGCGGAGTGGGAGTTCCCCAAAGCGCTGCAGGTACTCGAAGAGGCACCTGATGTGTACGCCAGCATGGGACACTGGGCGGAAGCCGCGGACTGGATCGTCTGGCAGCTGACCGGAACCTATGTGCGCAACGCGTGCACCGCCGGTTACAAGGGACTGTACCAGTCCGGCTACCCGTCGCCACATCTTTTGGCCTCACTGCACCCGGATTTCGGTTCCTTCGCAGCTCAGAAGCTCGACGCGCCGATCGTGCCGCTGGGCACTCGTGTCGGCGGCCTGTCCGCTTCCGGTGCTGCCCTGACGGGGCTCCTGGAGGGCACGCCGGTCGCGTGCGGGGTGATCGACGCGCACGCCACAGTCGCTGCGGCCGGTGCTGCTTCGCCTGGTCGGCTGGTGGCCGTGATGGGCACCTCGACCTGCCACATGATGGTGGGCTCCGCGCTACGTCCCGTGCCTGGCATGTGCGGCGTCGTGGACGGCGGCATCGTGCCTGGCCACTGGGGCTACGAAGCGGGCCAGAGCGGCGCCGGTTCCATCCTCGCCTGGTATGTGGAACACCAGGTGCCCGCGTCTTATTCCACTCTTGCCTCGGACGAGGGCATCTCGGTCCACACACTGCTGTCACGACTGGGAGACGGCCGCCCCGTGGGCTCACACGGGCTGATCGCTCTTGACTGGCACGACGGCAACCGCTCCCTGCTGGTCGACCACGCGCTGTCCGGTCTCGTGCTGGGCCAGACCCTCGCCACCCGCGCCGAGGATGTGTATCGCGCGCTCATGGAGTCCACCGCGTTCGGCACGCGCACGATCGTCACGGCGTTCCGCGACGCGGGCCTGCCGGTCGAGTCGTTCGTGGCAGCCGGCGGCCTGACGCAAAACCCCGTGCTCATGCAGATTTATGCCGACGTCCTGGGCATGCCGGTGTCCCTGATCGGCTCCTCGGAAGGCGCCGCCCTGGGCGCCGCGATCCACGGCGCCGTCGCCGCCGGCGCACACCCATCGATCCCGGATGCTTCCGCTGCCATGGGTTCAGTGCGCCGCGACGTCTACTCCCCTGATCCCGCACGGGTTTCCGACTACACCCGCCTCTACGCCGAGTACATGATGCTGCACGACCACTTCGGCCGCGGCGGCAACTCCGTCATGCACCGCCTGCGCTCGTTCAACACTTCTTCCACGCCAACCTGAACGTCGTGCTGACACTGGAGTCCGTCGAGTCCATCGTCATGAAGCTGACCTTG
>JAVXWK010000992.1:0-4913 GCA_032230575.1 Pseudonocardiales bacterium
CGGCACCTTCGCCGCGCACGGCTTCGGTGACGAGCGGGCAACGGCCACGAGCGCCACGACCCGTGTAGAGGACGGTCGGGTGGAACTGGATGAACTCGACGTCCGCGGCCAGAGCACCCGCGCGCAACGCCAGAGCCAGACCGTCACCAGTGGCGACCGACGGGTTCGACGTCGCCTGGTACATCTGGCCGAGACCGCCGGTGGCCAGCAGAACAGCGGGCGCGGACAGAACACCGGGCACGCCGTTGCCGTCCAGCACGAGCAGTCCGCACACCGCGCCCAGAGGCGTCTTCACCGCGTCGACCGCGACGTGGTTCTCCAGCAGGGGAACCCGTCCGTCCACAGTGGCCTTGAGCAGAGCGCGTTCGACCTCGGCACCCGTCGCGTCACCGCCGGCGTGCACGACGCGGAACGCGCTGTGCCCACCTTCACGGGTCCGCTCCAGCAAGCCGTCCGGGCGCGCGTCGAACACGGCACCGCGCTCGCGCAACCGGGCGACGGCTTCAGGCCCGTCGGAGATGATCGCCGAGACCGCCGCCTCGTCACAGAGGCCCGCGCCCGCCGTCAGCGTGTCCTCGACGTGCCGCAGAACCGTGTCACCGGGGTCGTGCTGGTCCTCCATGACGACGGCGACGCCACCCTGAGCCCAGCGGGTGTTGCCGTCGTCGCCCGCCGCCTTCGTGACGACGAGCACGCGAAGTCCCAGCTCACGGGCGTGCAGCGCGGCCGTCAGGCCTGCCACGCCCGTACCGACCACGATCAGGTCGGCCCGCGCCTCCCAGCGCGCGGCCATCACTCACCGCCGCCGGGCTTGCCGATCTCGATCATGCGCTGCACGGCACCCTGAGCCCTGCGAGCGGTCTCCAGGTCCACGTGCACCTCGTCCAGACCCTCACGCACGCAACGAAGCAGAGCCGCAGGCGTGATCATCTTCATGTACGTGCAGGACGCGCGGTCGTTCACGGCGCGGAAGTCGATCTCCGGCGCGGCCTTGCGCAGCTGGTGCAGCATGCCGACCTCGGTCGCGACGAGCACCTTGCGCGCCTTCGTCGAGCGAGCCGCGGTGATCATGTCGCCGGTCGAGAGGATCTTGACCTTCTCCGCCGGGACGATGCCCTCGCCGCTCAGGTACAGCGCGGACGTCGCGCAGCCGCACTCCGGGTGGATGAACAGGTCGGCGTCCGGGTTCGCGGCGGCGCGTTCGGCCAGCTCAGGGCCGTTGATTCCGGCGTGCACGTGGCACTCGCCCGCCCAGATGTGCAGGTTCTCGCGGCCGGTCTCGCGCTTCACGTGCGCGCCCAGGAACTGGTCCGGGCAGAACAGCACCTCGCGGTCGGCCGGGATCGAGCGCACCACGTCGACCGCGTTGGACGACGTGCAGCAGATGTCCGTCTCGGCCTTCACCTCGGCCGTGGTGTTCACGTAGGACACGACGACCGCGCCGGGGTGCCCGG
This sequence comes from Pseudonocardiales bacterium, assembly GCA_032230575.1. GTDB lineage: Bacteria > Actinomycetota > Actinomycetes > Mycobacteriales > Pseudonocardiaceae > Lentzea. Next base: position 1,455 of record JAVXWK010000992.1, read on the forward strand.
CCTTCCACTCGCGCAGCTGGGCGCCGGTGATCGAGTCGGCCAGAGAACAACCCGCGCGCTCGTCCGGGATCAGCACGGTCTTCTCGGGCGCCAGAATCTTCGCGGTCTCGGCCATGAAGTGCACGCCGCAGAAGATGATGGTCTGCGCGTCGGACTGCGCCGCGATGCGGGACAGCGCGAGCGAGTCGCCGGTGTGGTGGGCGATGTCCTGGATCTCGGGCAGCTGGTAGTTGTGCGCCAGGATGACGGCGTCCCGCTCCTTCGCGAGGCGCAGCACCTCGTCCCGCCATGCCGCGTCCGGTTCGACTCCGCCGAACACACCTGACGCGGTTCGCTCCACAGTTGCGGTAGCGACCATCGCTGCCTCCTCGGTTTCCAGGTTTTCGCCTACTGGTCGAAAACGTCGCCGATAGTATCAGCCGAGTGGCGGGCGTGGGACACGAAGTTCTGGCAGCTGTGCTGCGGGTGAGAGGTGCGTCACTCCAGGTCATGCTGTGGGAGCGCGCACGGGAGCCACATGCTCACCGCTGGTCGCTGCCGGGTGGCGGCCTGCGGGTGGACGAGGACGTGGAGACCTCCATCCGCCGTCAGCTGACCGAAAAAGTCGACGTGCGACAGTTGTCACACGTGGAGCAGCTGGCCGTTTTCAGCGCGCCGGACCGCGTTCCCGGCCCTCGCGTCGTGGCGACGGCGTTCCTCGGGCTGGTTCCTTCGGACGCCGATCCGGAACGCCCGTCGGACACCGAGTGGCACTGCGTGGACACGCTCCCTCCGATGGCCTTCGACCACGCCTCGATCGTGAACCGGGCACGGCACAGGCTCGGCTCGAAGCTGTCGTACACGAACCTCGGATTCGCGTTGGCGCCACCGGAGTTCACGATCTCGCTGCTGCGCGACCACTACTCGGCCGCGCTCGGTTACCGGGTGTCCGCGACGAACCTCCAACGGGTGCTGTCGCGCCGGTTGTTGCTGGAACCGACCGGTGGCACCGCTCCCCCCGGCCCGTCCGGCGGCCGTCCCGCCGCCCTTTTCCGGTTCAGCGCCAAGGGAATCAAGGTGACCGATCCGTTCGCCGTGCTGAGACCGCCGGGATCCGGCCGTCCGGCGGGCGGGAGTGGCAGCCCGTAACGTGGACGCGTGGCCGAGACGCTTCCACTCTTCCCCCTGGGCACCGTGCTGCTGCCCGGGGCGTCTTTGCCGCTGCACATCTTCGAGCCGCGTTACCGCCAGCTCGTCGTGGACCTGATGACCGGTTCCCTGTTCGGCCGCAGGTTCGGGGTCGTGTGCATCAAGGAGGGCTGGGAGGTGGGCGCCGACAACATCGGCTCCCTCAAGGACATCGGCTGCTCCGCCGACCTGCTCGACGCCCGCCCGTTGCCAGAGGGCCGGTTCGACATCGTGACGCGCGGGGTGAAGCGTTTCCGCCTGGTCGACGTCGACACCACGACCGCGCCGTACCTGCTCGGCCGCGTCGAGTACCTGGCCGACTCACCGGTGCCCGAGGCGGCGAAAGAGGTCGTGCCGATCCTCGAACGCGGGGCGCGTGCGGCTCACGAGCGGTACTGCGGGGCCGCGTGGCACCGCGAGGACTGGTCGGCACCGGCCGAGGACGTCGAACTGGGCGCGCTGTCGTACCTGCTGGCCGCGGACTGCCTGCTGCCCGTCGAGGATCGGCAGCGGCTGCTGGAGGAGACCTCGCCGGCACGACGGCTGCGGCTCGTCCGGCGGATGCTGCACCGCGAGACCGGCATTCTCAGCGCGCTGAAGGCCGTTCCCGTGCCGCTCACCGAGTTCGGGCACGTGCCGAACCCGAACTGAGGAACTTCCTGAGCTCCGGAACGACGAGCTGCGGGCCCTCGGTCGGGCTGCCGTGGTCGGCTCCGCGCAGTTCCGTCCTGGTCGCCCCGGGAATGATCGTGTCGAGGATCGCCAGCGCGTCCTTGAGGTAGCGCGCGGACTTCGAGCCGCCCATGAGCGCGACGTTAGCCTTCAAGGCCTTGAAGCGCTCGAGGTTCCTGCTGCCCTCGTCGACGACCGCGAAGTCGTAGCGCACGGTCGGCAGCAGTGCGGTCATGTCCTCCTCGTCGTCCTGCGCGAGCTTGCGCGTCAGTGCGAGGAGAAGCGGGCGCGGCAGCAGACGCAGCCAGCGCGGACCGACCTCCAGGCCGAGCAGGATCGTCACCATCGCCTCGGCGCTCTTCCCGGCCGCGACCTCCCGCTGAAACCGCTCGAAGACGTGCTGCTTGCGATCAGGCGCGGTGACCGGTGGCTCGTAGGCGGCGACGTGCGTGACCTCCGGGATCCTCAGCGCGGACTCGAGCGCGATCACCGCGCCCGAGCTCAGGCCGAACAGCCGTTGAGCGCCTGTTTCCCGGACAACGGCCGCCACGTCCTCGACCTCGGTCTTCAAGCTGTGGTCGGCGGCGTGCGGTGCGCTCTCACCGCGGCCGCGCCGGTCGAGGACGTGCACGGTGAACTCGTCCGCGAGCGCTTGCGCGAACTTCTCGTAGCCGGTCGAGGACTGCAGGGCGCCGTGAACGACCACCAGGCCCGGACCGGTACCTGTGGTTCGATAACTCACTGGGGTGACCATAAGATTAGGGTAACCCTAACGAAGGAGCGAGTGTGGCGGGTTTGCGAGAACGCAAGAAGGCACAGACTCGGGCGGTGATCGCGGCCAGGGCGGCGGAGCTGTTCGCGCGCAACGGGTTCCGCGCGGTGACGATGATCGAGGTCGCCGAGGCCGCGGAGGTGTCGGAGCAGACCGTCTACAACCACTTCCCCACCAAGGAGAGCCTGGTCTTCGATCGGGCGCCGGAGCTCAGGAAAGCCCTGCTCGACCAGGCTTCCGACCTCGCCGGTTACGCGGACTGGCTGACGACGGCAGTCCTGAACGACTCGGCGCGACGAGCGATCCGCAGCCCCGGCGGCATGGTCCGGCTCGTCGCCTCGGACGCGGGACTGCGCAGGCACCTGCTGGAGCTCGCCGACGAGTGGTCGAGCGCGCTGGCCGAGGCGTGGGCCGAGGAGTTCGGCCTCGTCACCGCCAGGACGCTCACCGACGGGTTGCTGCACGTCTTCGTGCGCGCGGTGGACCGGTTGGGCACCATCGAGACCGACGAGGAGATCGACGAACTGAAGGCCGACATCCACACGGCCCTGGAGGTGTTCCGCCCGTTGTCGGATCGTTGAATTGTGGTCTTGTGGGATTGTTGAACAATTCGTACTCTGAGTGCCACGTCACACCCGACCACTCCTCCACCACGCTGCGAGGTGTCCCATGAGCACGACCACGACCGAGGACACAGGCCGTTTCGCCTGGTTCCGCAGTCTCGGCCAGAAGGGCAGGCGCGCGTTCGTCGGCGCGTTCGGCGGCTACGGACTGGACTCGTACGACTACTGGGTCCTGCCGCTGAGTCTGGTCGCGATCACCGGCTACTTCGGCCTCACGAAGGCGGA
>JAVXWK010001002.1:0-11831 GCA_032230575.1 Pseudonocardiales bacterium
ACGAGAAATCCGCAGGGGGTTCCGCGCGCAGCCGGGCCATCGTCGCGCCGATCAGCGACAAATCGGTGTACCGCAGGGAAACCTGGTCGGTCAGGTGCAGGCCGTGGTCCAGCGCGAGCTGGTCCAGCGCGTCCAGCAACGTGCGACCCGACGCCTTCAGGCCGGCAGCCAGATCCGCGGCCACCACAGCAGCGGAGATGCCGTCTTTGTCTGCCACGTGAGCAGGATCGACGCAGTTGCCGAGTGCCTCCTCGTAGGCGAACACCAGGCCCTCACCCGCCCGCGCCAGCCACTTGAAGCCGGTCAGGGTCTCGGCATAACGAGCGCCGTGCGCCGCGGCGATCGACTTCAGCAAGGACGAGGACACGATCGTCGTTGCCACCAAGGGATCCGCGGACTCGGTCGTCGACAGCACGAGCGACCCGAGCAGCACACCGGTCTCGTCACCGCGCAGCATCCGCCACTTGTCGCCATCCCGCACGCCCAGAGCACACCGGTCGGCATCCGGGTCGAGCGCGATTGCCAGGTCCGCATCCACCGACGCCGCAAGGGAAAGCAGCTCGTCGGACGCGCCCGGCTCCTCCGGGTTCGGGAACACGACGGTCGGGAAGTCCGGGTCGGGCACCGCCTGCGACCGCACCACGTGCACATCGGTGAAACCCGCGCGCCGCAACGCTTCCACGGCGAACGCGCCACCCACGCCGTGCATCGGCGTCAGCGCGATCTTCAACGCACGCGCGTTCTGGCGCGGCAGCGAGGCCACCCGCTCCAGGTAAGCGTCGATCTCGGCCTCGGAAACAACCGAGTAGCCGCTGGCACGAGGCACGGAAACCGCGGCCGGAACAGCCTCGATCGCCTTCTCGATCTCACCGTCGGAAGGCGGCACGATCTGCGACCCACCGGACAGGTAGAGCTTGTACCCGTTGTCCGCAGGCGGGTTGTGCGACGCGGTGATCTGAATCCCGGCTACCGCACCGTGGTTTCGCACCAGGAACGCGAGCACCGGCGTGGGCAACGGCTCGGGCAGCACCCGCACGTCGAAGCCCGCGGCTGCCATCACCTCGGCGGCAGCGGTGGCGAACTCCTCCGAGCCGTGCCGGGCGTCGCGCCCGACGAACACCAGCCCGGAAGTCCCGAGCCACGACGCCAACCCGGCCGTCGTGCGGACCACGGTGGCCACGTTCATGCCGTTGGTGCCGGCACGAACCGGCCCGCGCAGACCGGCGGTGCCGAACGTCAGCGGCCCGGCCATGCGGTCTTGGAGCTCCTCCAACGCCTCGCCAGAGCCGCCCATCGCGCGTGCCAGAACGCCCTGCAGCTCGGTTCGAGTCGCGTCGGAAGGGTCGTCAGCGATCCACCGGAACGTCGCGTCACGCAGTGCCGGCGTCAGGCTCATGCGCGGTCCACCAGCTCGCGCAGCAGCGTGCCCATGCGCTGAGCGGCGGCGGCACCGGCGTCCAGCACCTCCTGGTGGTTCAGCGGCTCGCCGGTGATGCCGGCCGCGAGGTTCGTGACCAGCGACAGCCCGAACACCTCGACGCCCTCGGCACGTGCGGCGATGGCCTCGTGCACGGTCGACATGCCGACCAGGTCCGCACCGAGCGTGCGCAGCATCCGGATCTCGGCGGGCGTCTCGAAGTGCGGGCCGGGCAGACCCGCGTACACGCCCTCCTCCAGCGACGGGTCGATCTGCTGGGCCAACGCGCGCAGCCGCGGCGAGTACAGGTCCGTCAGGTCCACGAACCGGGCGCCGACCAGCGGCGACAGCGCGGTCAGGTTGAGGTGGTCGGAGATCAGCACGGGCTGCCCGACCGACATGCCCTGGCGCAGGCCACCCGCCGCGTTGGTCAGCACGATCGTCGACACGCCGGCAGCAGCGGCCGTGCGCACGCCGTGGACGACCTTCTGCACGCCCTTGCCCTCGTAGCCGTGGGTGCGGCCGAGGACGACGAGGACCTTCTTGCCGCCCACCTCGACGGAACGGATGGTGCCGCCATGGCCGAGCGCGGTCGGCGCCTCGAAGCCCGGCAGGTCACCGACGGGAATCTCGCTGACCGGGTCGCCGATCACGTCGGCGGCGGGCCGCCAGCCGGAGCCGAGCACGATCGCGATGTCGTGCTTCGCCACGCCGGTGCGGCTCTGGATCTCTTCCGCGGCCTTGCCGGCCAGCTCTTCTGGAGTCACCGCGTGATGTTAAACCGGGGCGAACGTCGAGGCGATCGCGTCGAAGAGCTGGGCCCGCGCCTGTGCCTCCTGCTCGGTGGGCACGACCACCTCGACGACCCACAGGTCGTTGCCGAACGGCAGCACGCGGGAGAAGTGCGACCTCCTCAGCGCCTCGGGATCGTCACCCTCCACCGTCCGGTAGACGAACTGGATGCTGTCCTCGTCCTGATGTCCCGCGAGGTTCGGCGTGCGCACCTGCTCGCCACCGAAGAACCGGCCGGGCCACTGCGCCTGCACGCTGGCCGTGTACGTGCTGATCTTGCGCTTCGGGTAGAACTCGGGGAACCGCTGCACCGTGGCCTCGTACGCACCCGTGCCGGACACGAAGTGCACCACCGCGGACGCCGGCATCAACTTGTCGGCCGCGCGCTGTTCTGCGTAGGTCGACCAGCCGGCGTCGACGTTCAGCCGGAACTTCCCGCCCTGGTCACCGATCGCCGTGAGGGCCGACTCGGTGCGCGCCTGCAGCGTCGCGGACGTGGGCAGGGTCGGCAGCACCTGCACGGTCTGCCCGGTCGGCGGCAGCAGCGGCTCACCCGCCGCCAGCCGCGTCAGCGCGAACCCGCCTCCCGAGCCCGCCACGAACAACAACAGCGCCGCGACCAGGATGAACGTGGTCGCGACCCGCCCGCGCCGCTTCTGGGGCGTGATCGGCTTGGTGATCATGAACGGCAACGGGCCGGGGTCGTCGGCCAGCGGCGCGTCCGGCTCGATCTTCGGCTTGGGCCGCACGACGATCGGCACCTGGACGGCCTCGCGCACCTCGAACGCGTCGGTGCCCGGCTCCGGCAGCAGCGGGTAGACCTGCCTGCGCACGTCGACCAGCGACAGCCGTTCCGACGGATCCTTCTGCATCAACCCGCTGATGACCTGCGCGAGCCGTCCGGCACCCGCGGGCACCGGCACGTCGCCGTGGATCACCGAGTTGATCGTCTGCATGACGTTCTTGCCCACGTACGGCGGCTCGCCGGCCATCGCGGCCCACATCGTGGCGCCGAGCGACCACCTGTCCGCGGCGGCCGAGACGTCACCGCCCTGAGCGACCTCGGGCGCGATGTACGCGGGCGTGCCGAGCGTGATGCCGCGCGCGGTCATGGTGGCCTCGGCGACGTTGCGCGCGATGCCGAAGTCCGTGAGCTTCACCCGGCCGTCGTCGGCGATGAGCACGTTGCCGGGCTTCACGTCCCGGTGCGTGATGCCGGCCCGGTGCGCCGACGCCAGTGCCGCCGCGATCGCGTCCAACACCGCCGCACCCTGCTTCTCGGTGAGGCAGCCCTGCTCCTCCAGCACCTCGCCGAGACTGCGGGAGGGCACCAGTTCCATCACCACGTACGGGTCGCCGTCGTGCTGGACGACGTCGTAGAGCGTCACGAGGTTCGGATGAGAGAGCGCGGCGACGGCACGCGCCTCACGCATGGTCCGTTCTCGCAGCTCATCGGCAGCGACGTCCGGCATCCCCGGCGGCCGCAGGATCTCCTTGACGGCGACCTGCCTGCGCAGCACCTCGTCGTGAGCAGCCCAGACCGTGCCCATCGACCCTCGACCCAGCAGGTGCAGCAGCCGGTACCTAGCCGCGATCAAGCGCTCCTGGTCCTCCACACTGCCATTCTTCCTGAGACACTGACTGCATCGTTAACGGCGGTGAACCTCACATAGCCGTGTCGGTACCGGTCGGTAACACTGCAACGCATGATGGAGTTGGCCTTGCCCGCCGAATTCCGCCCGAACGAGTTCCCCGCGGCGTCGCGGGAACAGTGGCGCGCGATGGTCGATGCCGTCCTCAGCAAGACCGGCGCGAGCTACGAATCGCTGGTCACGAAGACGTACGACGGCTTCGAGCTCCAGCCGCTCTACACGCTCGACGACGCGCTGCCTCCGTACGCGCTGGCGCCCGTCAAGCAGGGCTGGGACGTCCGCCAGCGCCACGCCGTGCCCGATCCGGTCGCTCTGATGAACGACCTGGAGGGCGGCGTCACGTCGCTGTGGCTCGCGGTGCCGGCTTCGTCGTTGGAACAGCTGCTCGACGGCGTCTACCTCGACCTCGCGCAGATCGTGCTGGACGGAGACGTCGAGGCCGCGCGGGTCATGCTGCGGATCTACGACCAGGCGCCGGTGCTCGCCTCCGAGGTGCGCGGCAACCTGGCCCTCACCCCGTTCGGTGACGCTCTCGACGTGATCAAGCAGGCGAACGAGCAGTTCCCCCAGATGCGCACCGTCGTGGTCGACGCACTGCCGTTCCACGACGCCGGTGGCTCGGACTCGGAAGAGCTGGGCGCCTCGCTCGCCCTGGCCGTCTCCTACCTGCGTGCGCTGACCGGCGCCGGACTGAGCGTCGAGCAGGCTTTCGCGCAGCTGGAGTTCCGCTACGCCGCGACCGCCGACCAGTTCATGACCATCGCGAAGCTCCGTGCCGCACGGCGGTTGTGGGCGCGCGTGGCCGAGGTGTCCGGTGTGGATGTGCCGCAGGTGCAGCACGCCGTGACGTCCTCCGCGATGATGACCCGCCGCGACCCGTGGGTGAACATGCTGCGCACCACGGTCGCCACTCTCGCGGCCGGCCTTGGTGGTGCCGACTCGGTGACGGTGCAGCCGTTCGACGCGGCGATCGGGCTGCCGGACGAGTTCGCTCGGCGGATCGCGCGCAACACGCAGAACCTGCTGCTGGAGGAGTCGCACCTCGGTGAGGTGATCGATCCCGCGGCCGGTTCCTGGTACGTCGAGAAGCTGACGGACGAGCTGGCCGTCGCGGCTTGGGCTTGGTTCCAGGAGATCGAGCGCGCTGGCGGCCTGCCTGCCGCTGGGCAGTTGGTCGCCTCGCGGATCGCCGAGACGTGGGCGGCGCGGTCGGCTCGGCTCGCGGACCGCAGTGACCCGATCACGGGCGTGAGCGAGTTCCCGAACCTCGCCGAGAAGCCGGTCGTCCGCGAACCCGCTCCCGGAATCGATTCGGATTCGCAGGCCCCCTGGGGGGATGCACCCCCCATCCCAAGTTTCTCAGGCGGGTCTGACAATTTCGGGCTGCCGAGGGTCCGTTATGCACAGGCCTTCGAGGAGCTGCGCGACCTGGCAGACGCCCAGCCCGAACGCCCGCAGGTCTTCCTGGCGACGCTCGGCCCGGTCTCGGCGCACACCGCCCGAGCCACCTTCGCCGCCAATCTCTTCAACGCCGGCGGCTTCGCGACCCCGAACGCGGGCCCCACGAAGACCCCAGAAGACGTAGCGGAGAAGTTCAGGGCCTCGGGCGCGCGAATCGCGGTCCTCTGCGGCTCCGACACCAGCTACGCCGACCAGGCCGTCCCGACGGTGGAAGCGCTGCGCGAAGCAGGCGCCGAACGGGTACTCCTCGCAGGTAAGAAGAGCGACGCGGACGTCGACGGCTTCGTGTTCATGGGCTGTCCGGCACTGGAAATCCTGAACAGCACCTTCGACTTCCTGGGAGTGGAGCGATGATCCCCAACTTCGCGGACATCGACCTCGGCCCCCTCCCGTCGGCCAAGTACGAGACCGACCTGCCCGCCTGGGAGACGCCGGAGGGCATCGCGGTCAAGCCGGTCTACGGTCCGTCCGATGTGGACGGTCTGGACTTCCTCGAGACCTACCCCGGAGTCGCGCCGATCCTGCGCGGGCCGTACCCGACGATGTACGTCAACCAGCCGTGGACCGACCGCCAGTACGCGGGCTTCTCGACCGCCGAGGAGTCGAACGCCTTCTACCGCCGCAACCTCGCGGCCGGCCAGAAGGGTCTGTCAGTCGCGTTCGACCTGGCGACGCACCGCGGTTACGACTCGGACCACCCGCGCGTCGCCGGTGACGTCGGCATGGCCGGGGTGGCGATCGACTCGATCTACGACATGCGCACGCTGTTCGACGGCATCCCGCTGGACAAGATGTCCGTGTCGATGACGATGAACGGCGCGGTGCTGCCGATCCTGGCGCTGTTCGTGGTGGCGGCGGAGGAGCAGGGGGTGAAGCCGGAGCAGCTCATGGGGACGATCCAGAACGACATCCTCAAGGAGTTCATGGTCCGCAACACCTACATCTACCCGCCACAGCCGTCGATGCGGATCATCTCGGACATCTTCAGCTTCACCTCCGAGCACATGCCGAAGTTCAACTCCATCTCGATCTCCGGCTACCACATGCAGGAGGCCGGGGCGACGGCCGATCTCGAGCTCGCGTACACGCTGGCGGACGGCGTCGAGTACATCCGGGCGGGCAAGGAAGCCGGGCTGGACGTCGACAAGTTCGCGCCACGACTGAGCTTCTTCTGGGCCGTCGGCATGAACTACTTCATGGAGATCGCCAAGATGCGGGCCGCGCGCCTGCTCTGGGCGAAGCTCGTGCAGACCTTCGAGCCCAAGAGCCAAAAGTCCCTCAGCCTGAGGACCCACTGCCAGACGAGCGGCTGGAGCCTCACCGCGCAGGACGTGTTCAACAACGTCGCGCGCACGTGCGTCGAGGCGATGGCGGCCACGCAGGGCCACACGCAGTCGTTGCACACCAACGCACTGGACGAGGCGCTCGCACTGCCGACAGACTTCTCCGCGCGCATCGCCCGCAACACGCAGCTCCTTCTGCAGCAGGAGTCCGGCACGACGCGCGTCATCGACCCGTGGGGCGGCAGCGCGTACGTCGAGCGGCTCACGAACGAGCTCGCGCGGAAGGCCTGGGAGCACATCACCGAGGTCGAGAAGGCGGGCGGCATGGCCCGCGCGATCGACGAGGGCCTTCCCAAGCTGCGCATCGAGGAAGCGGCGGCACGGACGCAGGCGCGCATCGACTCCGGCCGGCAGCCCGTCATCGGCGTCAACAAGTACCTGGTGTCCAACGACGAGCAGATCGACGTCCTCAAGGTCGACAACGCCGGAGTGCGCGCGCAGCAGCTCGAAAAGCTGCGCCGCCTGAGGGAAGAGCGCGACCAGTCCGCTGTGGACAGTGCGCTCGAGCAGCTGACGAACGCCGCGACGGGCCGCGGTAACCTGCTGGAGCTGGCGATCAACGCCGCACGCGCGAAGGCGACGGTGGGGGAGATCTCCGAGTCGCTGGGCAAGGTGTGGGGCAGGCACTCCGCCCAGATCCGCACCATCACGGGTGTCTACCGGCAGGAGGTCGGCCAAGTGTCCAACGTGGACGCCTGCCGCGAGGTCGTCGAGGCGTTCGCGGAGGAAGAAGGCCGCCGGCCGCGCATCCTGGTCGCCAAGATGGGGCAGGACGGCCACGACCGCGGCCAGAAGGTGATCGCGACGGCGTTCGCGGACCTCGGCTTCGACGTCGACGTCGGCCCGCTGTTCCAGACTCCGGAAGAAGTTGCGCGCCAAGCGGTCGAGGCCGACGTGCACATCGTCGGCGTGTCCTCGCTGGCGGCAGGCCACCTCACGCTCGTCCCGGCACTGCGCGAAGAACTCGCCGAGCTCGACCGGGCGGACATCATGATCGTCGTCGGTGGCGTGATCCCGCCGCAGGACTTCGACGAGCTGTACGCGGCGGGCGCGGCGGCGATCTTCCCACCCGGCACCGTGATCGCGGACGCGGCCAAGGATTTGCTGGTGAAACTCGCGGATCAGCTCGGCCATCATGGCTAGGGTGATCGACGTCGCCGAGCTCGCCAAGGGCGTCCTGCAAGGCAAGCGCGGTGTGCTCGCGAGAGCGATCACGCTCGTCGAGTCCAAGCGGGCGGACCACCGCGCGAAGGCGCAGGAGCTGCTGATCGAGCTGTTGCCCAAGTCGGGCAACGCGATCAGGGTCGGCATCACCGGTGTCCCCGGCGTCGGCAAGTCGACGTTCATCGACGCGCTCGGCACCAAGCTCACCGAGAAGGGCCACCGGGTCGCGGTGCTCGCCGTCGACCCGTCGTCCACCCGCACCGGCGGCAGCATCCTGGGCGACAAGACGCGGATGTCCCGGCTCTCGGTCGACGAGCAGGCGTTCATCAGGCCCTCGCCGACGTCCGGCACGCTCGGCGGCGTCGCGCAGGCCACCCGCGAGACGATCGTGCTCGTCGAGGCCGCGGGCTTCGACGTGGTGCTGGTCGAGACCGTTGGCGTCGGGCAGTCGGAGGTGGCCGTCGCGAACATGACGGACTGCTCGCTGTTCCTGACGCTCGCGCGCACCGGCGACCAGCTGCAGGGCATCAAGAAGGGCATCCTGGAGCTCGCGGACGTCGTGGCGGTCAACAAGGCCGACGGCGAGCACGAACTGGACGCCCGCAAGGCCGCGCGGGAGCTCGCCGGAGCCCTCAAACTGCTGCGCCCTCCCGACGCGTTGTGGCACCCGCCGGTGCTGACGTGTTCCGGACTCACCGGCACCGGGCTCGACGAGCTGTGGTCCCGCGTGCTGGAACACCGGTCCACCTTGAGCGACGCCGGCGAGCTGGACGAACGCAGGAGGCGTCAGCAGGTCGAATGGACCTGGATGATGGTCCACGACGAACTGTGGCGGCAGGTGCGCGAAAGCGCCGCCGTGCGCGCGCTGGCGCCCTCTCTGGAGGAGAAGGTCAGGTCGGGAGAGTTGACCGCGACGCTGGCCGCGGAGCAGATTTTGAAGGCATTCCAATCGGACTCTCGGTGAGTGCGTAACTAGTTTGGGTGACCTTCGATCGTGGTATTCGTTGTAGAGTTCAGGCCATGTCGAGGTTGCTGCTGGCCTGCGTGTTCGCGCTGATGAGCGTCGTCGGGATTGCCGGTGTGGCGTCCGCGCAAGAGGCGGCGAACGCGCCTGTGGTGGCCGCGCAGCAGACGACAGTGAATCCGGGTCCGGCTGTCAACGCGCCGCAGGAACCGTCGCCTGAAATCCGCCAGGAGACCAAGCGCAAGCTGTGGATCGGCGCCATCGCGCTGGGCCTGTTCGCGCTCGTCTACTACCGCAACAAGCGCCGGTGGGCGGCATGGCGCAAGGCGCGAGCAGCCAAGAAGGGCTGATCGCCGGTCGTTCGAGCTGAGACGTTGCGTCCCACATGATGGAACGTAATAGTCAAAATTAAGCGTGCTTCCCGACCATTTGCGTCATCGTTGATCGGTCAGACCGAAACTCGCTCGCCGCTTGGCGCAGCGCTGCGACCGGCCAGCCGGTTGATCATCATCAGCGCACTGCGTCCCACAGGCGGTGATGCAGGATGGTGGCCAATGGGTACCGACTTGAAGATCAGCACACGCTCGACCGTCGAGCGGTACTCCGACGCGCTGCTGGACCTGTCGCACTCGATCCACGCCGAGCCTGAGCTGGCCTTCGAGGAGCACCGCAGCGTCGAGAAGATCACCTCCCTGCTTGCCCGCGAGGGTTTCAAGATCGACCGCGGTGTGGCCGGCCTCGACACCGCGTTCGTCGCGACGTACGGCGACGGTGAGCTGGTGCTGGGACTTTGTGCCGAGTACGACGCGCTGCCCGAGGTCGGGCACGCGTGTGGCCACAACGTCATCGCCGCCGCTTCCGTCGGTTCTGCGCTCGCTCTGCGTGACATCGCCGACCAGCTGGGTATCACCGTGAGGGTGATCGGAACTCCAGCGGAAGAGGTCGGCGGCGGCAAGGTGCTCATGCTCGAGCGAGGCGTGTTCGACGACGTCTCGTTCTCGATGATGGTGCACCCCGCGCCGTACGAGTCGTGCGCCGCGAAGTCGCTGGCCATCACCGATCTCCAGGTGCACTACAAGGGCAAGCCGTCACACGCGGCCGCCGCCCCGCACCTGGGCATCAACGCCGCGGACGCGGTGACCGTCGCGCAGATCTCGATCAGCCTGCTGCGGCAGCACCTCGAGCCCGGCCAGATGGTGAGCGGCATCGTCACCAACGGCGGCACCGTGCCGAACGTAATACCCGCCCGCGCATCGGCGATGTTCGATGTGAGGGCGGAAAACCTGGAATCGTTGCAGCGCCTGGAGAACCGAATTCGGGACTGCTTCTCGGCCGGCGCGCTCGCGACCGGCTGCACCCATGAGGTCGAGCAGGTCTCACCGATCTACGCCGAGCTGACTCCCGACCCGTGGCTGGCGGACGCCTACCGGCGCGCGGCCACTGAGCTGGGACGACGTCCGCTCTCGCCCGAGCAGGAACAGCGAGAGAAGATCGGGAGCACCGACATGGGCAACGTCACCAGAGTGTTGCCCGCCATCCACCCGACCATTGCCATCGACTGCGGAGACGCGGTGAACCACCAACTAGAGTTCGCGACCGCCTGTGCCTCGGCGTCGGCGGACCGTGGGGTGCTCGAAGGAGCACTCGCCATGGCCTGGACGACGATCGCGACAGCCACCGATTCCCAGCAGCGCGCACGGCTGCTGGCCCGCGGAGGTGCGGCATGACGGTTCTGGACTCCCGTCCCTCGGGCTCCTCAACTGTGAATACGTCCACCGAGATGCTCGTCGACCCCACCGGGGTGAGCATGTCTCCTGTGGATGATCTCGGAGAAGGCCGCGGTCCCGCGTGGCTCGACGACTGGTTGAAGGCGCACGCCTCCGACATCGTCGCCTGGCGCCGTCACATCCACGCCAACCCCGAGCTGTCCCGGCGCGAGTACAACACCACCGAGCTGGTGGCGAAGCTGCTCCGCGAGGTCGGCCTCAAGCCGCGCATCCTTCCCGGCGGTACGGGCCTGATCTGCGACATCGGCAGCGGCCCCCGCTGCGTGGCTCTCCGCGCGGACATGGACGCCCTGCCGTTGCCGGAGAACACCGGCCTGCCGTTCGCGTCCACTGTGGACGGTGTGTCGCACGCGTGCGGTCACGACGCCCACACGACGGTTCTGCTCGGCACGGCCCTGGCGCTCTCCTCCGCCACCGAGCTGCCCGGCCGCGTCCGTCTGGTGTTCCAGCCGGCCGAGGAGGTCATGCCGGGTGGCGCGCTGGACGTGCTGGCCGCGGGCGGACTCGACGGCGTGGAGCGGATTTTCGGCCTGCACTGCGACCCGCGCCTGCAGGTCGGCCGCATCGGCACCCGCATCGGCGCCATCACGTCGGCGTCGGACCTGCTGGAGCTGCGGCTGAACTCGCCGGGCGGCCACACCTCGCGCCCGCACCTCACCGCGGACCTGGTGCACGCCCTCGGCACGGTCATCACCGGCCTGCCGACGATGCTGTCCCGCCGCGTCGACCCGCGTTCCGGCACCGTCCTGGTGTGGGGCGCCGTCCACGCGGGCGAGGCGCCCAACGCCGTCCCGCAGGACGGTCTGCTGCGCGGCACGCTGCGCACGGGCGACCGCGACATCTGGGCCGAGCTCGAACCGCTGGTCAAGGACCTCGTCACGGGTCTGCTGGCCCCCACCGGCGTCGGCTTCGACCTGCACCACCGCCGCGGCGTGCCCCCGGTGGTGAACGAGCGGGAGTCCACCCAGATCCTGCGTGCCGGCATCGAGGCCGCCCTGGGTGACGACGCCCTGGCCGGCACCGAGCAGTCGTCCGGCGGCGAGGACTTCGGCTGGTACCTGGAGCACGTGCCGGGCTCGTTCGCGCGCCTCGGCGTGTGGAACGGCCAGGAGAAGCAGCGCGACCTGCACCAGCCGACGTTCGACCTGGACGAGCGCGCCCTGCTCGTGGGCGTCCGCGTCCTGGTCCACACGGCCCTGGCCGCCCTGGCCTGAGTTCTCGATGAACGGCGCTTTTGTCCACCTCAGGTGG
>JAVXWK010001009.1:0-6466 GCA_032230575.1 Pseudonocardiales bacterium
GTCGTGGTCGCGCCGATGGTGGTCGGGGCCTCCTCCCAGTGCGCGGAGACCATGAGCACGGCCTCCGGGCGCGGCAGGGTGGCGGACCAGTCCTTGAGCTCTCTGGTCCACGTCTCGTCGTCAGCCAGCGGGGGTGCCCCGTGGCTCAGGTACAGCACTGGTGCGCTCACGTCATCGAGCGTACGCGCGTTTGTTCAAATTTCAACTACTAAGTTCAACTTTGAACGACTCGGCTGCCTTGCGCGGATCTTCGGCGTCGGTGATGGCTCGGACGACGACTACGCGAGTGGCTCCGGCGGCCTTGACCTCGCTCAGGTTCGTGAGGTCGATTCCGCCGATGGCGAACCACGGGCGTTCGGACTTGGTGGCCCTGACGAGGTCCAGTCCGGGTGCTGGACGGCCCGGCTTGGTCGGCGTCGGCCAGCACGGGCCGGTGCAGAAGTAGTCCACGCCGGGCTCTTCCGCGGCCGCCCGCATCTGGTCGACGTCGTGGGTGGAGCGGCCGATCACGACGTCGTCGCCGATGATCCGGCGCGCGAGCGGCACGGGCAGGTCGTCCTGGCCGAGGTGCAGCACGTCGGCCTGGACCGCGTGCGCGATGTCCGCGCGGTCGTTGACGGCGAGGAGCTTGCCGTGGCGTTCCGCGGCCTCGGCGAGGATCTCGAGTGCTTCGAGCTCCTGCTTCGCCTCCAGTGACTTGTCTCGCAACTGGATGATGTCGACACCGCCGGCGAGGGCCGCATCGGCGAACTCGGCCAGATCAGGCCGGTTCGGCGTGCAGAGGTAGAGCGTCGCGTCGGCGAGTCGTTGCCTGATCAGGTTTCCGTCGAGTCCTGGCACGTACGCACGTTAACCGTTATGTTGAGGTCGGTCCGCACGGGAGCCTGGAGAACACCGGGCTGAGAGGGAGCGTGGTTCGCTCCGACCGTCGAACCTGATCCGGGTCATGCCGGCGCAGGGAGCGTGAATGCCTTGAGTAGTGTGGAAGTAGCCGTCCGGGGTGGCGGTGTCATCGGCCTGTCCGTGGCTTTGGCGTTGCTGCGGGACGGGTACTCGGTTTCTCTTTCCGATGTGGGTTCACCGCACGCCGGATCTCGGGTCGCGGGCGGCATGCTCGCGCCGTTGACCGAGGCGTGGCCGGGCGAGGAAGCCGTGGTGGCGCAGGGTGTTGAGGCTCTGGCGATGTGGCCTGGGTTTGCGGCTTCGCTGGGTGTCGAGCTGTTCACAGCCGGGACTTTGGCGGTGGGCACGCAACCCGGTGACCTCGCCGATCTGCGGCACGCGGGGGAGTTGCTGACCTCGCGGGAGATCCGTGCACTCGAACCTTCTCTGGGGCCTGCGGTTCGTGGCGGTGTGTACGCGGCGGGTGATCTGGCCGTCGACAACCGCGCGCTGCTTTCCGCACTGTGGAAGGCATGCGTCGAGCTGGGCGTGCGGTCCGATGTGGATGGACGCGTCGAGGTGATCGCGGCCGGCGCGTGGAGCGGTCAGCTGCATCCTTTGCTGCGTGACGTGATCCGGCCGGTCAAGGGCGAGATTCTCCGACTGACGCATCGATCAGGTGCGTTGCCGCCGCCGCGTCACACGATCCGCGCCCTGGTTTCCGGCCGGCCGGTCTACCTGGTTCCGCGAACTGACGGTCTGGTCGTCGGCGCGACCCAGTACGAGGCCGGGTTCGACACCGACGTGTCCGTAGCGGGTGTGCGGGACCTGTTGCGGGACGCGGAAACCGTGCTGCCCGGAATCGCCGAGTACGCGCTGACCGAGGCCGCTGTCGGGTTCCGCGCGGGCAGTCCGGACAACCTGCCGATCGTGCGCTGGCTGGAGCCCGGCGTGATCGCCGCGACCGGCCACCACCGCAACGGACTTCTGCTCGCCCCGCACACCGCTCGTCAGGTCGTCGGGCTGCTCAAGGGAGGAAGCTCGTGAAAGCACAGGTCAACGGCACTGCTCACGACCTGGACGACGGCACGTCCGTCGCCGCGGTGGTGGCGCTGGTGGGGGCGCCCACGTCCGGTGTGGCCGTGGCCCTGGACGGTGCTGTGGTGCCGAGGGCGTTGTGGGACAAGACGATCGTGCCGGACGGCGGCGTGGTCGAGGTGCTGACCGCGGTCCAGGGAGGCTGACGTGGACGATCCGCTGATCATCGCGGGCCGGGAGTTCCGGTCCAGGCTCATCACCGGCACCGGCGGTGCCGCGAACCTGTCGGTGCTGGAACGGGCCCTGGTGGCCTCCGGTACCGAGCTGACGACAGTGGCCATGCGCCGGGTCGACGCGGCCGGCCAGACCGGTGTGCTGGAGTTGTTGCGGCGCCTTGGAATCGAGGTCCTGCCCAACACGGCGGGCTGCCGCACGTCCGCCGAGGCGGTGCTGACGGCCCAGCTCGCGCGCGAGGCGTTGGAGACCAACTGGGTCAAGCTCGAGGTGGTGCACGACGAGGAGACCCTGCTGCCGGACCCGGTCGAGCTGCTCGACGCGGCCGAGCGGCTGGTGAACGACGGCTTCGTGGTCCTGCCCTACACCAACGACGATCCGGTGCTGGCGTTGAAGCTCCAGGACATCGGCTGCGCGACGGTGATGCCTCTTGGTTCGCCCATCGGAACGGGACTCGGCATCCGCAACCCGCACAACATCGAGCTGATCACCTCGCGCGCCACCGTGCCGGTCGTGCTCGACGCGGGCATCGGCACGGCGTCCGACGCGGCGCTGGCGATGGAACTCGGCTGCTCAGCGGTGCTTCTGGCGACGGCCGTCACGCGCGCCCAGGACCCGGAACGCATGGGCGCCGCCATGCGTTGTGCGGTCGAGGGCGGACGGCTCGCGCGGCTGGCGGGCCGAATTCCGCAGCGCTTTTGGGCCCAAGCGTCTTCACCGGGACTCTGAGGTCGCTACCGTGGGTACTCACGTGTTGGGGGATGATTGAGAACTATTTGATCCCGCCGAGGAGGACGACAAGCCGTGACGGCCCCCATTGACGCCGAGGTCGAGGACGCGACCGCGCGCCTGTACCTGGCGATCGGCCGGCTGGCCCGGTTGCTGCGACGCACCGGTTCCCCGGGACTCGGCCCCGGCGCGGTCTCCGCGCTGGCCACCCTCGCCCGCTGCGGCCCCATGCGCCTCGGCGACCTGGCGACCAAGGAAGGCGTGGCGCCGCCGACGTTGTCCCGCATCGTCGCGGCCCTGGTCGAGGCCGGCTACGTGAAGCGCGAACCGGACCCGCAGGACGGCCGCGCGTGGCTCGCGACCCCCACACCCGAGGGCGAGACGATGGTCTCCGGCGTGCGGTCCGCGCGGGTGCGCGAGTTGCAGCGGCGGATCGAGCAGCTGACGCCCGAACACGTTTCCGCTCTGGTGAACGCGTTGGACGCGTTGGAGACGCTGGTCGGCGAAGAGCCGAAGTAGTTTCGCCGTGGCTGGTCCCGCCGAGCTCGATCCGTTCGTGGAACTGGCTCACGCGCGGCCGGCGGCCGGAGCAGGGTACGGCGAGGTGCTCGGCCTGCTCCGGCAACGCGGTCAGGCGGCGAGGAGTCGCAGTAGCGCCTGGTTGAAGGCGTCGAACTCCGCGACGAGCACCTCGCGGGTCTGCGCCAGCACGTCGGCGGCCATCGGGCCGGTGAACTCTTCGGCGTTCACCAGCCGGGTGCCGCCGTCGACCTCTGTCAGCTCCCAGCGGTGGCGTCCGAAGAACATCTCCGGATCGCCGCCCTGGGACGCCAGCACGTACTTCTCCGCCGAGGTGATCTCGCCGTCGAAGTCGCGCTCGAACGGCGTGCCCTTGGCCGCCTTCACCTTCGTCTGTGCCCCGTCCACCTGCGTGTACTCCATGACGGGGTTCCAGCGGGCATAGCCGCCGAAGTCCACCAGCACCTGCCACACGTCGTCGATCGGCGCTGGGATGACCAGCTCTGTCCGGACTTCATTTTCCTGCATGGTTGTTCAGCATAATGTGGGCAGCTAGCCTTTTTCGCGTGGTCGGGATCAAGGGGCAGGTGCAGCAGCGCGGCGTCGAGCGACGTCGCGAGATCGTCGACGCCGCGATCGAGCTGTTCGGTGTCAACGGGTTCGCGGGCACGGGTGTCGCGGCCATCGCCAAGAAGGCGGGCGTCACGCCGTCCGCGGTGATCCACCACTTCGGCTCCAAGGAGAACCTGCTCAAGGCGGTCCTGGACGAGTTCGACGCGCGGGCGGCAACACGCGTGTCATCGAAGGACTTGGTCACGGCGTTGCTCGAAGACGCCGAGTACACGATGGCGCACAAGGGTTTGGCGACGCTGCACACGGTGCTGCAGGCGGAGCACCTGGCGCGGGACGACGAGATCACGCACCGGTTCCGGGCGCGCAACCGTCTGCTTCGCGGCCACTTCGCCCGCGAGTTGGGCGAAGCGGCCGCGGTGGAGCTGATCGCGTTCCTCGAAGGTGCGCTGACGGTCTGGCTGCTCGATCCCGAGACGACCAACCTCAGAGCGATGTACGCGCGCTACCTGTCGAGCCTCCAGAGCGGCGACACCGGGCCGACGCCACCGCCGAGGGGATAGGCGGCGGCAACGGACTTCACGATGAAGTCCTTGCCGAACCGCACGGCTTCCGGCACCGAGGCGCCCTTCGAGAGCGCCGAGCTGATCGACGACGCCAAGGTGTCGCCGCTGCCGTGCGTGTGCTTGGTGTCGTAACGCGGACCGGGCAGTTCGATGAACTCACGGCCGTTGTAGAGCAGGTCGAGGCACTCCGGGTCGTCCCACATGTGGCCGCCCTTCACGAGCACCCACTCCGGTCCCAGGGCGTGCAACGCTTCCGCTGCCACGCGCTGGTCCGCACGGTCCTTCACGGTGATCCCCGTGATCAGCCGCACCTCGTCGAGGTTCGGCGTCACCAGCGTCGCGCGCGGGAACAGCAGACCGCGCAACGCGTCCAGGGCGTTGTCGGCGAGCAGCTGGTTGCCGTGCATGGACGCCGAGACCGGGTCGACCACGAACGGTGTCCAGCCTTCCCGGCCGATGCCGACGCGGTCCAATGCCGGGGTGATCGCCTCGATGATCGCCGCCGACGCCAGCATGCCGGTCTTCGCGGCCTGCAGGCCGATGTCCTCGGCGACCGAGATGATCTGCGCCGCGACGACGTCGGCCGGAATCTCGGTGACTCCCGTGACGCCGAGCGAGTTCTGGACCGTCACGGCGGTCAGTGCGACGCAGCCGTGCACTCCGCACGCGAAGAGCGTGCGGAGGTCGGCCTGGATCCCCGCACCACCGCCGGAATCGCTTCCGGCGATGGTGAGGACCCGAGGAGGTGTTGCTGTCACGTCGTTTCCACCACTGGCAGGTAGACCTTGTTGCCGGTGTCGGCGAACTCGTCGGACTTCTCCGCCATGCCCGCCTCGATCGCCTCCACTGTGGACAGACCGCGTTCCTCGGCATAGCGCCGCACGTCCTGCGTGATCTTCATCGAGCAGAACTTCGGCCCGCACATCGAGCAGAAGTGCGCCGTCTTCGCCGGTTCCGCGGGGAGCGTCTCGTCGTGGAACGAGCGCGCGGTGTCCGGGTCGAGCGACAGGTTGAACTGGTCCTCCCAGCGGAACTCGAAGCGCGCCTTGGACAACGCGTCGTCCCAGTCCTGGACGCCGGGGTGGCCCTTGGCGAGGTCCGCGGAGTGCGCCGCGATCTTGTACGTGATCACGCCGGTCTTCACGTCGTCGCGGTTCGGCAGGCCGAGGTGCTCCTTCGGCGTGACGTAGCAGAGCATCGCGGTGCCCAGCCAGCCGATCTGCGCCGCGCCGATGGCGGACGTGATGTGGTCGTACGCCGGCGCGATGTCCGTGGCCAGCGGGCCGAGGGTGTAGAACGGCGCCTCGCCGCACCACTCCTCTTCCAGCCGCACGTTCTCGGCGATCTTGTGCATCGGCACGTGGCCGGGGCCCTCGATCATCACCTGGACGTCCTTGGCGCGCGCGATGTGCGTGAGCTCGCCCAGCGTCCGCAGCTCCGCGAACTGCGCCTCGTCGTTGGCGTCCGCGATGGAACCCGGCCGCAAGCCGTCGCCCAGCGAGAACGTGATGTCGTAGGTGCGCAGGATGTCGCAGAGCTCCTCGAAGTGCGTGTAGAGGAAGCTCTCCTTGTGGTGCGCGAGGCACCACCCGGCCATGATCGCCCCGCCGCGCGAGACGATGCCGGTGACGCGCTTGGCCGTCATCGGCACGTAGCGCAGCAGCACGCCCGCGTGCACGGTCATGTAGTCGACGCCCTGCTCGGCCTGCTCGATCACGGTGTCGCGGTAGACCTCCCACGACAACGCCGCCGGATCGCCGTTGACCTTCTCCAGCGCCTGGTAGATCGGCACGGTGCCGATCGGCACGGGCGAGTTGCGCAGGATCCACTCGCGCGTCTCGTGAATCCGCTTGCCGGTGGACAGGTCCATGATCGTGTCGGCACCCCAGCGGGACGCCCACACCATCTTGTCGACCTCGTCCTCGATC
>JAVXWK010001010.1:0-5147 GCA_032230575.1 Pseudonocardiales bacterium
GGACCTGACGAGCAACCAGGACCGTCTGCTCACGCCGTCCGAGCTGCGCCTCGACACTGACACCAAGAGCGGGGACGTGCTGATCTTCCGCGACGAGAACCAGTGGGTCGCCGCGTGGGGAACGCCGCTCGGTGATGACGACCCGGCTGTGGTGATCAAGCTCGATCTGATCAACAAGTCCGAGGAACGCTGGGACCCGTGGTTGCCGCGGTTCTCGCTGGCGTGCGTGGAGATGGTGCTGTCCGAGGCGTTGTTCCGCGACGGGGCCGAGACAGCCGACAGGGAGACGTCCGAGGCGGACATCTCCCTGCTGGAGGAGCACTTCACCGTGCTGCCGCTGAGCTCTCCCGGCACCCGCTGGTTCGTCCGCGACGACGTGATCGTGAGGGAGGACGACGGCCAGTGGCTGTGGGCCCGCGCCCGTACACCGCACGCACTCGAGGTGCTGCTGAAAGCACTGCCCGGCGACTGGACGACCGAGTACTAGCCCGCCGTTCCCGGCGAGGAGGCTTCGGCGTTTCCGGCGACGCCGTAACGGCCGGAGCGGCCTTCGAGCTGTTCGCGCAGTGCCATCACGACGACGACCTGACCGGCCGGGGTGTCCGAGTTGTCCACCGTGGACAGGATCGACGTCGCGTTGGTGTCCGCGCGGACCACGCCGATCGCGCCCGTGCCGTTCGCGGAACCGTCGGCACCGGCGAGCACCACACCCGCACCGGACCTGTCGAGCTGCGTGGCGAAGCGTGCGACCGTCGAGGCCCGGTCGGCCGCCGAGTCACCCATCGCGGCGCCGCCCGTGAGGACGATCGCGAGCTGCGCGGGCTTCACGCCAGAGGTCGCCTTCACGAAGCCCGCGTTGGACAGCCCGGCGAGGGCGCTGGCCGTCTCGTCCGCGGTGGCCTGCGGTTCGTTGTTGGCGGGGTTGAGCAGCAGCAGCTTGCCGAAGAGGCCACCCGCGCGAGTGCCGGGGTCGCCGGCCGTGGGGAGCTGTGAACCGGCGGGCTGCAGCCGTGCCACGAGGTCGCGGAGCTGGTCCGCGCGGGACGGGTCGGCGAACGCGTCGGTCAGCTGGATCTCGCCCGTGACGGCGGCACCGGCGGACTTCAGCAGTCCGCTCAGAGCGTCCCGATCGGACGGACGCGCGTCGGACGTCGTGACGATCACGACGGTCCGGTCGGTGAGCCTGTCCTTGACCGCGAGCGGGCCGACGGACGAGGCGAACTTGTCCGCCTCGGTCAGCTTGGCGTTCAACGAGTTGCGGTCGTTCTGCAGGTCGTTCACCTGCTGTGCCAACGAGTTCTTCTCGTCGCTCAAGCCGGACAGCAGCCGCCCGCTGATCGCGGTCGACCCCAGCACGACACCCACCGCGAGCGCCAGGAACACCGCGGTGATGGACACTATGTGGTAGCGCAGCGTGATCACGAGAAGAACCCCTTGAACCAGTTGACGACGGATTGCCAGCCGTCGACCACGATGTCGACGTAGACGTGACCGACGCCGGACACCGCGAGAGCCGCTGCCATGGCGGCGATCGCGGCGATCACCAGCAGGACGATCACGCCCATGGACACCCGGCTGCGATGCAAGGTCGCGACGGCCTCCCCGTCGACGAGCTTGCTGCCGAGCTTCAACCGGGTGAGGAACGTGGAGGGGTTGGAACCGGAGTGCCCGCGGTCGAGGAACTCGCGCAACGTCGCGCGCAGCCCGACCGTGACGACCAGGGACGCCCCGTGTGCCTCGGCCAGCAGCAACGCGAGGTCCTCCGCGTTGCCCGACGCGGGGAACGTCACCGCGCCGATGCCGAGGTCCTGGATCCGCTGCAGGCCTGGCGCGTGACCGTCGGTCTGCGCGGGCACGACCACCTCGGCGGCCGCGCGCAGCGACGCGGTACCGATGCCGTCCGGGTCGCCGACGATGATGTCCGGCTTGTACCCGGCGTCGTGCAACGTGTCCGCGCCGGTGTCGACGCCGATCAGCACCGGCCGGTACTCGCGGATGTACTTGCGGAGCTTGCGGAGTTGTTCCGCGTGCGACGGTCCACCTGCGACGACCAGCACCTGCCGGTCGCGCATCGGCACGTACACCTCGGGCACTCCGACGCCGTCGAGCACCAGGGCGCGTTCGCGGCGGAGGAACTCGATGGTGTTGGCGGAGAAGGCTTCCAGCTGCGCCGACATGCCGGCCTTCGCCTCGATCATGGCGTCGGCGATGCTCTCGGCGTTCTGCTCGATCCCCTTGGCGAGCTCGCGTTCCCCGGCGTAGACGACGCCTTCGTGCAGGCGGATCTTCACGCCTTCCTTGATCTCGCGCAGGGCCACCGCACCGACGTTGTCGATGAGCGGGATGCCCGCCTCGATCAGCAGTTCCGGCCCTAGGTTGGGAAAGCGGCCGGAGATCGACGGCGAGGCGTTGACGACACCGACCACCTCGGCCGCGACGAAAGCCTCCGCGGTGCGCCGATCGAGGTCGACGAGGTCGAAAACGGCGACATCCCCGGGACTGATGCGCCGCACCAGGTCGCTCACGCGCCGATCAACCCGCGCGACGCCCGTGACACCGGGGAGTTCGTGGTTGGTGCGGCTCAGCAGCCCGGAAAGCTTCATGCGCCGATAGTGACTCACGGTGCGGACGCGACAGGTGAGGCACGCCGGGCGATTCTCGCTGGTCAGTCGTCGGGGTGAACTACTACGGCCCCAAACGCGAGGACCACCGCCGCGATGAGGACCCAGATGCCGTTGCCGAACCCCGCTTCCAGGCTCGGGTCGATGGCGACGTTCCCCGTCTTGTGAAAGCTGATGGCGTTCAGCAGGTAGACGAACAGCATTCCGGCGACGCCGGCGAGGGCGGCTGCTCCGGCGAACGCGACCTTGCGCCACCGGATGCCTGCCAGTGTCGCTGCCGCGGCCGCGGTGATCGGGATGCCGAAGAGTGGGGCGTGCGCGTCTTTCGTCGCGCCGAAGTGGGTGCTCCAGCCCGTGGTGAGGTACGCGGTCTGGGGCTGGTCCGGGGCCAGTCTGATCAGCAGCTCGGAGAACGGCAGGAACGTCGCGGTGACCGCCGCGGCGGCTGCTGCTACGAGGAGCGCCGCGCTGAGGAGCTTCATCTCGGCTCCTTCTGTGCTGCGACGGCCCCGGTGAGAGCCACGAGAGTGCCGGCGGCGAGGAAGACCAGGCCGTAGCCGATCGCGAAGTCGCCTTGCTGCTCGACGGCGTGGCCGCGTTCCGAGATCGTGAGCGCGGTCGTGATGCCGACGGCTCCCAGTTGCGCGGCGGCTCCGGCCAGTGCGGCGCGGCTGATCCAGATTCCTGCCGCGAGGAACGCCGCGGTGATCGCGATCGGCACGCCGTACCAGGGCGAGAGCTCGCCTGCGGGCCAGTCGCCAGGCTTGTTCACGACCTCGGTGCCCCAGGCCCTGACGACGACCTCGACATCTCCCGCGTACGTGGTCGAGTACCACGGCAGCACCAGCGCCGTCGCGGTCAGCACCACTCCGGCCGCGATCAGCGCGACCGCCGTCGGTCTGCCGATCACCGCGCCTCCTGCTGCTGCTCGTCCGGGATCGCGATGCCGAACGGCGGCGTGTCGTCGTCGCTGTCGAGCTGGTGCACGACGACTTCATCTTCTTCTAGCGGTTCAGGCTGTTCCCGCTGCCGCCACTGCACGAGTGTCGCGCCGGCCAGCCCGATCACGGCGGCCGCGACCAGCAGGTACATGCCGCCGAGGACCTCCAGCACGGGTTTCTGGGAGTCGTTGATCGGCCAGTCCGAGATGGACTCCTCCTCTCGCCGCACCAGCAGCCAGTACGCGAACACGAACGCGGCCAGCGCACCCGCCGCGCCGGCCGCGACGGGCTTGGCGACGTGGCCGGTCCGTTCCCTCAGCGCGAGCACCGCGGCCACGACCAGCAGCACGGCGGCGATGAGGACCGGCAACCCGAAGGGGTAGTAGGCATCGCGATCCGGCCCGTCCGGCGGGACCGACCTGACGATCCACAACGTCGTGGTCATGGTCCGCTCGGGCGGCAGGTCGCGGTAGACGGTCTGGTAGACGTCCTGAAAGCTTCCGACAACCGCCAGTCCTGCCCCCAGCATCAGCAGGAGTACGGCGATCTTCCCCCGGTCAATCACTCTTGGGCTCTTCCTTCTTCGGTTCCAGTGGCTCGACGATCACCGGGAACCCGTACGGCGGCGTCTCACTCTCGTCGGCCTCGATCTGGTGGATCACAACGCCTTCTCCGGCCGGCGCACTGGTTCTGCGCGGCAACTCCTGGTGCAGCACCGCCGACACCACGGCCACCCCGGCCGCGACGATCAGCATCGTCACCCCGTCCCCCTGCTCGATGTCGAAGGGCACGGGCGCCTCGAGCTCCTTGAGCTTCGAGATCGTCCCCTGCACACTCGACACCGCCGACCAGGCCACTCCGGTGAGCAGCCCGGCGCCCAGCAACGACCCGACCCGCGCCGCCGGAATCCGGAACGCCAGCACCGTCGCCAACGCCATCACCAGCGCCGCCCCGACCGCGGGCTCGCCGTACTCGATGGGCCCGAGCATCAGGGCGCCTCGGAAGTCGTCCCGCTCGGTGACCCAGGCCGAAGCCTCGTAGCGCAACGTCCGCCCCTGCAGATCGACCTGCACCGCATAGGCGTTGAGGAACGTGGCCGCCACCGCCAACCCGGCCGCGACGAACACCAGCACCGCCCCGAACAACCGGCGCGTGGTCACAGATCCGGTCCACCTTCCACCGCACGACCGTGTGCGTCCGCTGACCGGGCCTCGGTCACCTGCCCATCATGCCGAACGCGAGGCTTCACGGCGGCGCAGGCACCCGATCAAATCCGCTGCTCACCGCCGCACCCCGGAAAGCCGTGAGGGGCACATCCATGGACTTGTGGTCCACGGACGTGCCCCTCATGGCAGTTGAACGCGGGGGTTCAGGCCTTCTTCTTGCGGCGCCGCACCACCGGCGCGGCCGACTTGTCCGCCTTCGCCGCCGCCAGCAACTCCTCGGCGTGCGCGCGGCCAGTGTCGGTCGAGTCCATGCCCGCCAGCATGCGGGCCAGCTCGACCACGCGCTGCGTCTCGTCCAGCTTGCGCACGGCCGAGCGCGTGAACGTGCCGTCGGCCGACTTGTCGACCACCAGGTGCCG
>JAVXWK010001046.1:0-3536 GCA_032230575.1 Pseudonocardiales bacterium
CCGGATAAGGGCGCGGGGATCGCGATGGTGTGCACGTTCGGCGACCTGACCGACGTGCTCTGGTGGCGTGAGCTGAACCTGCCGACCAGGTCGGTCGTCGGACGCGACGGGCGCCTTCTGCGGGAGACCCCTGAATGGCTCGCTGCCGAGCCGGCCTCCTCGGCGTACGAGCCGCTCGCTGGCAAGACGACGTTCTCGGCGCGGGCGGCGATCGTCGACCAGCTGCGCGCGTCCGGCGACCTCGACGGCGAGCCGGTGCCGACCTCGCGGATGGCCAACTTCTACGAGAACGGCGACAAGCCGCTGGAGATCGTCACCAGCCGGCAGTGGTACATCCGCAACGGCGGTCGCGACGAGGAGCTCCGCAAGACCTTCCTCGAACGTGGCCGGGAGATCACCTGGGTGCCGGAGTTCATGCGGCACCGCTACGAGAGCTGGGTTTCCGGGCTGCAGGGTGACTGGCTGATCAGCCGGCAGCGGTTCTTCGGCGTGCCCTTCCCGGTCTGGTACCGCCTCGACGCCGACGGGCTCGCCCTCCGTGACGACCCGGTGCTGGCCGACGAGGCATCGCTTCCCGTCGACCCGGCGTCCTCCGTGCCGCCCGGCTTCACCGAGGACCAGCGCGACCAGCCGGGCGGGTTCACGGCCGATCCCGACGTGATGGACACCTGGGCCACCTCGTCCCTGTCGCCCCAGGTTGTCTGCGGGTGGGAGCGCGACCCGGACCTGTTCGCTCGCACGTTCCCGATGGACATGCGCCCGCAGGCGCACGAGATCATCCGCACCTGGCTGTTCGCCACCGTCGTGCGCGCCCACTACGAGAACGGCACACTGCCGTGGTCGCACGCCGCGATCTCCGGCTTCGTGGTGGACCCGGACCGCAAGAAGATGTCGAAGTCCAAGGGCAACGTGGTGGTGCCCACCGAGATCCTCGAACGCTACGGGTCCGACGCGGTGCGCTGGCGGGCGGCCGGGTCCCGTCCGGGGATGGACAGCCCGTTCGACGAGGCGCAGATGAAGATCGGCCGCCGGCTGGCGATCAAGATCCTCAACGCGAGCAAGTTCGCGCTGTCCCTCGGCGCCGGGGAGAACACCGCCAGCGTGACCGAGCCGCTGGACCGCGCACTGCTCGCGTCTCTCGCGGGCGTGGTTCGGGAAGCGACCGAGGCGCTGGACGCCTACAACTACACCCGCGCGCTCGAGGTCACCGAGACGTTCTTCTGGACCTTCTGCGACGACTACCTCGAGCTGGTCAAGGACAGGGCCTACGGCAGCCGTGGTGCAGAAGCCGCCGAGTCGGCGAAGGCGACGCTGGCGACGGCCCTGTCGGTGCAGCTGAGACTGTTCGCACCGTTCCTTCCGTTCGTCACGGAGGAGGTCTGGTCCTGGTGGCAGGAGGGGACCATCCACCGGGCCGACTGGCCGGAGTTCGAGCCGGTGCACGCGAGCGCGCAGGGCGGCGACGCGTCCGTGCTGTCCGACACCGCCGTCGTGCTCGCCGGGGTGCGCAAGGCCAAGTCCGAGGCCAAGACATCCATGCGCACGGACGTGCCCGTCGCCGTCGTCCGGGGGCCGGCTGAGGCGCTCGCCCGCGTCCAGCTGGCCGCAGACGACCTCAGCGCGACGGGGCGGATCCAGGAACTCCGATTCGAAGCCGGTGGCGACACGCTCACCGTCGCCGTCACGCTCTGAGGCATCCTCAAGCCGCCAGCCGAAACCGTCGATCTTGCACCGGACACGTGTGATCCGGTGAGGAGCGACGACATGGGCGACGACGCAGGGACGCATGGGCGCGATCCCGCACCGCTCCCCGATCTGGGCTTCTTCGCCGGCCCGGCGTCGCCGAGCGGCATCTCGTCGTTCGGCAGTGCACCGGCCCAGACCCCGAGCAGCGCGCCAGCACCCAGTCGCTTCAGCACGCCCGGCGTCAACCAGTTCGGCGGCCCCGCCGTGACCCCTGTCCGGCCGGCCCCGCGAACGGCTGCGGAGCCGGACCAGCCTCGCCTGTCCGGCCGCCATGTCGCGATGTTCTTTGGCGCCGTCGCTCTGGTCGTGATCGGCGTCGTCGTTGCAGTGGTGATGGCGGCTCGCGGCAAGGATGTCGCCGAACGCACCACGATCGCCATGCCCGCGCAGGCCGGCACGTTCACCAAGGTGGGCGTGGAGAGCCCCGACAACCCCTCCGCGTTCCTCACCGGGAACGCCAAGCTCACCGATGTCCAAGCAGGGGTCTACCAGCGCGGTGCGGTGCAGGCCGCGGTGGTCGGCGCGCGGGCGACGCAGGCGCTGACGATGCCCGACCAGCAACAGGTGATGTCCGCCTTCTCCGCGGCGGTCGAGGACCGCACCGGCTTCCCCGCCGTGCTCGCACCCGTCCACACCCCTCTGGTGGGCATCTTCAGCTGTGCCCAGGTCGAGCAGGAGAGCACAGTGAGCACGGCCTGCCTGTCGACCTCGCCAGGTGCGGTCGTCGCGATCGTCATCGTCGGTGAGGACTACCAGGTGGCCACCAAGGACGCGGACGCGCTGCTGAAAGCCGTGGAGAGCCAGGGCTGACGCGTGCCCGAAACGGTCGTTCAGCGACGCTGATGTGCCGCCAAATCTGTCCCAACCGGCTCAAGGTCGTTTGCGGTCGTCCCGACGGCTAGGGGACGACTGATCTTCTGACGGGGGAATCCGGTGACCGAGCAAGAGCCACCTCAGGGCGGCCAGCCCCGACCCATCCCCGACCTGGGCTTCTTCGCCGGCCCGGCCAAGCCCCGCGGCGCCATCTCGTCGTTCGGCAGTGCGCCCGCGCAGCCGCCGAGCAGCCCGCCCGCACCCAGCCGCTTCAGCACACCCAGCGCCAACCAGTTCGGCAGCACACCCCCCGCCCCGTTCGACCCTCCAGCCCAGTTCAACGGCCCCGGCGGCTATCCGCAGCCGCCTCATGCGTACGGCCCGCCACAGCCTTATGCGTACGGTCCGCCACAGCCTTATGCGTACGGTCCGCCACGGCGAGGCGGCCTGCCCGTCTGGGCCATCATCGCGATCTGCGTCCCCACGGTGTTCATCGTGCTCGGCATCCTCGCGGCGATCGCCATCCCGGTCTTCCTGAACGTGCGCAACACGCCGGTCGCGCCGGACCAGCTCGGCGGCCTGACCGCGTCGACCGACCCGCAGATGACGCAAGCAGTCGCATCGATCAGAAATTCGGTGGCCAAGGAGAATCCACGAGTGAAGAGAGAGGTCGCGGGTTACGGGACGTTGACGCGTGGCTATGTCCTGGTGGCCTTCAACACCCGGGTCAACCCTGAACAGGAGTTCCGCGATTTCGGCGCGTCAGAATCCAGGCAGATCTTCAACGACGTCCAGTGCGCCACGAGCGCGACCGACGACACAAGCGTGTGCCTTCACACCAGCACTCGCGGCGCGGTTGAGGTCGCGGCGTTCGGCACCGTCGACCTCGCCAAGCTGGCCGCGGTCACCGACGAAGCCTGGGCAGCGCAGCCCTTCGGCACGTGAGGCTGAGGGCAATTCCGACGACTGATCTCCAG
>JAVXWK010001099.1:0-12691 GCA_032230575.1 Pseudonocardiales bacterium
ACAGTGGACGAACGGGCGTACTTCGGCCGTTTGCCGCTGATCGGGATGGCGGACACCTGCAGGCCACCGAGGTCGAACGACTGCTCCGGCTCGACCTGCCGCCAAGCCACGGGCGCGTAGCCGTCGATCACCGAGCGCAGGTCGAACTGGTCCTTCAACGCGTGCAGCACCGTCCCAGGCGCCCACACCGTCAAGCCCGCACCGCCGCGCAACGTCAGCAGCCCCAGCGTGTGGTCCAGCTCGGCATCGGTGAACAACGCGCCACGCAGAGGCGTGTCGCGCGGGCCAGGACCGGGATTCAACAGGGAGCAGGCGGCGAGCTGCGTGCGGATGTCCGGCGACGCGTTGGCCAGCCACCAGTCCGTGCCGTTGCCGCTGATCGCCAGGCAGTCCTGCGACCGCGACGGCAGCGAACCGGAACGAGCGCGCACGCACAGATCGCACGCACAGTTCCACTGCGGGAAACCACCACCGGCCGTCGTACCGAGCAGAACTGCTTTCAACTCATCTTCCTCATGGCCATCGCGGGCACGACCGCCGGCGTCATCTCGGTCTCCAGAATCATGTCCACAGTGGACCGTTCAGGCGACAGGGAACAGACCGGGTCGGTGTTCGCGGCATCACCGGTCAGCTGGAACGCCTGACACCGGCACCCGCCGAAGTCGATCTCCTTGCGCGGGCACGAGCGGCACGGGTCCTTCATCCACTCGAAGCCGCGGAAGGCGTTGAACGACGACGAGTTGTGCCAGATGTCGTGCAACGACGAGTCCTGCACGTTCTCGATCTTCAGCGACGAGATCACCGTGGCGGCCGGACAGGGGAGCACGTCGCCATTCGGTGCCACGGTCAGCTGCCGCGCGCCCCACCCGTACATGCACGGTTTCGGGTGGGCCTCGTGGTAGTCCGCGATGACGTAGACGATCTCCATCCGCCCGCGCAGGCGTTCTTGCGCCGCGGCGACGATCGGATCCGCCACCGAGAGCTGCTCGCGAGTGGGCAGCAGCACCGCCCGGTTGCGCAGCGCCCAGCCGTAGTACTGGGTGTTGGCGAGCTCCAGCCGTTCCGCGCCCATCTCCTCGGCCATCGCGATGATCCCCGCGATGTTGTCGAGATTCTGCCGGTGCAGCACCGTGTTGACGGTGAGCGGCAGGCCTTCTTCGCGGATGTACGCCGCGGCCTCCACCTTCCGGTCGAACGCCTTGATGCCCGCGATCCGGTCGTTGCCCTCGCGGGTCGCGTCCTGCAGGGAGAGCTGCACGTGGTCGACACCGCGCGAAGCCAGGTCCCGCAACCGGTCCCGCGAGAGTCCCACTCCCGACGTGACCAGGTTGACGTAACAGCCGAGGCTGTTCGCGTGCACCACCAGCTCGGGCAGGTCCGGTCGCAGCAACGGTTCGCCACCCGACAGGTGGATCTGCAACGCACCCAGCGCCCGCGCCTGGTCGAAGACCCGGCGCCACGACTCGGTGTCCAGCTCGGCGTTGCGGCGCACCAGCTCGACGGGATTCGAGCAGTAGCCGCACTGCAACGGGCATCGGTGCGTCAGCTCGGCCAGCAGGCCGAAAGGTGCCTCAGCCATCGACGTCCACCACCCTTCGCTCGACCAGGCGCGCCACCAGTTCGGCGATGTCCTCAGGCTCGACGCCCACGTACACATCGCCCAACGACAAAGCGATCTCCCCGACCGACCTCACGCCATCACAAAGTGCCACAACAGAAGCAGCGGTCTCGTTCAACACGAGCACACCTTCGGGGAACAGCACGACGTGCGACTCGCGGATCTGGTCGTAGGTGCACTTCACGCCACGCCGGATGTACGGCACGGCGTCGAGTGCGACCACGGACGTCACGGCTTGCCCTTGCCCGAGTAGTAGTCGACGGCGTCCAGCACGGCCCGCAGCACGTCGCACTTGAACGACAGCGCCGCGACCGCCGCCAGCTGCTGTTCGCGGGTCACCGAGTGCTCGACCACGATGTCCAAAGTGGCCCGTCCCTCACCGGCGACCGCCTGGATGCGGTTGGTGAAGTAGGCGAAGCCCTCCTCGGCGATCCACGGGTACTGCTCCCGCAGCGCTGCCAAACGCTTGCGCATCAACGCACCGGAGAACATCTCGGTCAGACCGGACGCGATCCCGATGACCCACGGCTGCGTGCGCGCGAAGTTCACGTAGGCGTCGACGGCGAATCTCGTGCCGGGCAGCACGTGCCGTTCGTCGAGCACCTCTTCCCGCGTCAGCCCAACGGCTTCCGCGAGGCGGATCCAGTTCTCGGCGCCGCCCTCACCCGGCTGCGTGCCGTCGTGCCAGATGATCCGCTCCCGCCACTGGCGGCGGATTTCCGGCGACGGGCAGTTGGAGAGGATCGCGGCGTCCTTCTGCGCGATGCAGCGCTGGTAGTACCAGCGGTTCGCGGCCCACGCCTGCAGTTCGTGCTTGCTCAGCTGGCCCGCGTGCATGCGCAGGTGGAACGGATGGCTGTCCCAGTACCGGGGTGCGAGGGCGCGAAGTTCGGCGACGAACTCCTCAGGAGGCACGGCAGGCATTGGCGGATACTCCTCGGTCGACCAGGAAGACGCGCGGCGAGGCGTGGTGCCGGGGTTCCTGGCCGAAACCAGGAACCCCGGCGAAAGCCCAGCGTCAGCTGCGAGCTGCGTAGGCGGTGACCTCCATCGGCGTCTCGAAGTCGCGGAAGTCGGGCTTGACCCACTCGCGCTTGACCTCGGGAAGCTTCTGCTCGGTGGTGGTGACGACAACGTTCATGGCGCAACTCCTCGGGTCTTGAGCTGCGAGCCCAAACGACTGGGCGCGCGGCACTTCCGTGGGGCGCGGCGGCGAACCACACGGTATGTCTTCGCACCGGTCAAGGTCTAGACCGTACATAAAGTTACCTAAAGTCATCGGAGGGGTGACCCGATTGGCGGATGCGCCCCCGACTACACACCGTGGTTGTATCGAGAGGCCCCCAAGTCCGAAACCTCCGATTCGGGCTCGCCGTCGCCGCACGACGCGAAAGTTGAGGGGTCAGCACAATGGGTGCTCGTCGAAGTGCTTACGTCGGCGTCCTCGCACTTGCGGTAGGACTGTCCAGCGGCACGCTGGCGTCCGCGGCCGAGAGCGGCGAAGTCGGCACGATGGCCGTGAAAACCATCGCCAGCGGCCTCAAGCAGGCCTGGAGCATCGACTTCCTGCCGGACGGCACCGGCATCTTCACGCAGAAGGACGCCAAGACCGTCTCCACCATCACCAAGGACGGCAAGGTCACCAAGGTCGGGGACATCCCCGGCGTCTCGGTGACGAAGGAAGCGGGTCTGCTCGGCATCGCGGTGTCGCCCTCGTACGCCGCGGACAAGACGCTCTTCCTCTACTACACCACCGGAAGCGACAACCGCATCGCCACCTGGCAGATCGGCGGCGGCGCACCGAAGCCCATCGTCACCGGCATCCCGCGCGGCTCTGACTTCCACCACGGCGGCCGCATCAAGTTCGGTCCCGACGGCTTCCTGTACGCCGGTACCGGTGACGGACAGAACGGGGACAACGCGCAGAACAAGAACTCCCTGGGCGGCAAGGTCCTGCGCATGACCAAGGACGGCAAGGCCGCGCCCGGCAACCCGTTCAGCTCGCTCGTGTACTCCTACGGTCACCGCAACGTGCAGGGCCTGACCTGGGTCGGCAGCCAGCTCTACGTCTCCGACATCGGCGCCAGCAAGGTCGACGAGCTCAACAAGATCGAGGCCGGCAAGAACTACGGCTGGCCGAAGTGCGAGGGCTCCTGCGGCACCGCGGGCATGACCAACCCGGTCAAGCAGTGGCCGACCTCGTCCGCCACCCCGTCGGGCATCACGACCTACAAGGGCTCGCTGTACATGGCCTCCCTCAAGGGCGGCACGTACAAGCTCGACACCAGCGGCAACGGCGGCAAGATCTACACCAACCTCGGCCGCACGCGGGACGAGGTCGCGGGTCCCGACGGGTCACTCTGGGTGATCACGCCCGGCGGCATCCACATCGCCGACGGCTCCTGACCATCGAGCTCGGCTACATCGGGTAGTTGAGAACGCCCCTCGCCTCACCCGCTCGGAGGCGAGGGGTGTCCCGAGACATCCGATGACCGTTGTGGGTTACTCCGATGTGTGATTGGGTAAATACGCCCTGCAACACCGCCGCCGCAGACTAATTACGAGCGGACCCAAAGGAGAGCACACATGCGTGCTCGTCGTATCGCGGTCGCGGCAGCCTGTACTGCTGTGGCCGCATCCCTCTGCGTGATCCCCGGAGCCTCCGCACAGGACGGCCCCAGCGCGCAAGCCGTGCGGACACTCACCACGAAGCTCGACATCCCGTGGGACATCGAGTTCGCGCCCGACGGCAGCGGCATCTTCACCGAGCGGGACACCAAGAAGATCAAGAAGATCAAGGGCACCACCGTCACCACCCTGGACACCGTGGAACAGGCCCAGGGAACCGGTGGTGAAGGAGGCCTGCTCGGTCTCGCCCTGTCGAAGTCGTTCGCGACCGACAACACGGTCTTCATCTACTACTCGACGGCGAACGACAACCGCGTCGCCAAGATGAAGATCGGTGGCACGCCGGAGCCGATCGTCACCGGAATTCCGAAGAACACGTACCACAACGGTGGCGGCCTGGAGTTCGGTCCGGACGGCTTCCTGTGGGCGACCACGGGTGACGGTCAGAACAAGCCGAACGCCCAGAACTGGAACTCGTTGGGCGGCAAGGTTCTCCGCTTCGACACCGCGGGCAAGCCCGCTGCCGGCAACCCTCGCGCCGGCAGCATCGTCTACTCGATCGGCCACCGCAACGTCCAGGGCATCACCTGGATCGGCACCACCGCGTACGCCACGGAGTTCGGCGACGCGAAGACCGACGAGCTGAACAAGATCGAGGCCGGCAAGAACTACGGCTGGCCGAACTGCGAAGGCAACTGCAACGTCGCCGGCATGACCAACCCGGTCAAGACGTGGAGCAACAAGGAAGCCGGCCCGACGGGCATCGCGCTGTACAAGGGCGCGCTGTACATCGGCGCGGTGACCGGCAAGCGCGTGTGGAAGATCCCGGTGAGCGGCACGTCGCTCGGCACTCCGCAGTCGGTGTTCACCGGCTACGGCCGCGTCCGCGCAGTCGCCGCAGCCCCGGACGGCACCCTGTGGCTCGGAACGTCCAACCAGGACAACAACGGCTCGCCGGGCGCCACCGACGACCGAATCCTCTCCACCGACGGCTAAAGCCACCCACCCGATCGAGTGCTGCTTGATCCGCACGCGGGGCCCCCACGTCCTCTCTTTTAGTACGTGGGGGCCCCGCGTGCGGTTAGCAAACACGGGTGGGTGACCGGTGGTGTTGGTTGTGGTTACGCTCGGCGGCGTTTCCACGCCACCAGCGCGGTGCCGCTCAACAGCAGCAGCACACCGAGGGTGAGCAGGCCGAGCGGGGCGGTGCCGGTGACGGCCAGCGGCGGCTTCGGTGCCTGCGGCGCCTGGGGCTGCTGCTTGACCTCGTTGTTGTCACCGCCGAGCCAGCTGACGTCCGTGTCCTCGTAGGTGATCGCTTCGTCGCGCGCGTCGATCACCGTGTCGGGCAACGTCGGGTACTGCTGGGTGAACTGCGCCTCCGGCATCGGCGTCTTCGGCGCCTTGTCGAGGATGACGCCACCGGTGACGAACTCGAACGTCAGCAGCTCACCGTCCTGTTCGTACTTCCGCTCGAACTTGAAGTCGCCTTCCTCGTACGACTTCAGGTACTCCTTGAAGATGTCCTCCTGCTTCCACGGCGTGCGCGCCGGCCACTGGTCGACGTTGCCGCTGCCGATGATCTTCGCGTAGGCGCCGGGCTTGACCTCGTTGCGCTGCCGGATCCACTCGGCGGCGACCCGGCTGTGGTAGACGCTGCGCAGGTCCTGGTACTCCGGCGCGGTGTTCACGGCCTTCTGCACCTCGGGGATGATGATCGTCCTGATCAGCTCGAAGTTCTGCTCCTGCACGGCTTTCGGCTGCGTGCACGGCGGTCCGGACGGCGTGTTGATCACCAGCGGCTCCGCCTGGACCTTCAGCGGCGCGTCGAGGATGTAGAGCTCACCGCCGTTCTCCCGCACCGACGCGGGCGCGGCTTCCGCCCACACCCGGTAGCTCAGCCAGCAGGGCGCGCCGTTGACGTGCTTCAGCGAGTCCCAGAACCGGTTGCCGACCGGGTTGTCCGGCACCATGGTCTTGGCCATCGTGCGCTTCATCCGCAGATCCGCCTGCAGCAGCACGCGTCCCGCGTCGGTCTTGGCCAGCTGAGGGTCGAGCACCTTGTCCGGCTGGTCCGGGTTCAGGTTGACCCAGAACGACTGCACCGGCAGCGCGAGCCAGGTGAACAGCGCGTCGGACGTCAGCTCAGCGGTTTCCAGGCCACCGAACGACGGGTTCTCTTCCTCGTCCAGGTTGTCGTCCGCCTCGAACGCGTACTGCACGCCATCAGGCGAGTCGGAGAGATACCGCAGCTCCATCGTCGAGAAGTCGATGCCGCCGGGCCTGCGCGGTGCTCCGTCGACCTTTCCGTCGGGCTTGCCGGACCGCCGCTGGAAGTCGTCGTCCGCGTCCTGCACCGACCTCGCCTCGGCCTGGTTGCGCCCGGCCCGGTCGAACATGTCGTTCGCGGCGCCCTTGGCAGGCACGTTCGGGTTGGGGTTCAACAGCTTCGTCGACGGTCCCGGCACCGGCCTGACCGGGATGGTGCCGCGCCCCGAGGCCTTCCTGACGTGCGGATCCTCAAGTCCGGCGTTCTTGATGGCCTCGATCGTCTTCTTGCTCGGCTGGCTGCCGAAGACGTACTGGATTCGATAGCCGTGCCGGCTTGCGAACTGCGCGTCCTTGGCCAGCTGCACCGGGTCGATCCTGTTGCCGGCCTTGAACTCGTAGATGATCTTCTCTTTGTGGTTGACCGCGTCGTAGAAGCGACCCGCTACCGGCTTGCCCTGCGCGTCGCGGATCGAGTCCTGGCAGATCCAGTCGTCCCCGCCGAGCCCGATCTCCTCGGTGATGAACTTCTCGAAGCCCGTGCCCTTGAAGTCGTTGCCCATGTTCGGGATGTAGCTGTTGAGCCACCTCTGGTACGGGAGCTGTGCGCTGGGCTTGGGGCCGACCGGGTTCTTGGTCCACTCGTCGAGCTCGTTCTTCTTGCGTTCGACGTACCGGTTCCAGGCCGCGTAAGCGTGTTCCTTGGTGCCGGGCGTCCTTCCGGTGGTGTCCGTGCCGTAGTCGAAGAGCTCCGCGGGATCGTCCGGCAGCTTGAGTCCCCGCGCGTTCTCGCCTGGGTTGTCGTAGTCGTAACGTCCGCGCTTGCTCGGCGGTGCGATTCCGTTCCCGAAACCCGGCAGCTGGTTCTTGGCGGGCACGGGTTTCGTGATGTTGAACATGTCGGCACAGCGCTTCGCCGACTGGGCCTGCGCGGGTGCGAACGGCGTCGCGCAGACCAGCAGGATGAGTAAGACGGACGCCAGAAAGGCGCGGGTGCGAGTCATGTTTCCCCCTGGACATCGACCTCCTGCACCCTGGCACAGCCCGTAAAGTGGCTGCGGGTGGTTATCCGCAAGATCCGCTGAACGGCCCAACCCGTTGCTTCCCAAGACGAGGGATGACCTGATGACCAGCGCGTGGCGCGAGGAGATGCAGCCAAGGATTGTCGCACTTGGGATCCCGCTGGATTTCACTCCAGATTCCCTTGCGCGCCTGGAGGAACTGGTCGCCGCGTTGCCGCATCTGTCGCTCGCTGCCGCCGGCTATCTCGGCGAAGCGCTGATGCGAGTGGGCGGTGGCCACTGGGAGATGACCGACGCCGGCCCGCTCGTCCACTTCGACCCGGCACTCGAGCTCGCGCCGCTGGCCGTTCTGGAGCTGGTCGGCCGGGCGGTCGACGCGCACGACGAGATCACGCGGACTGTCGCTTTCTTCAAGGAGCGCAACCCCAAGTGGTCACCGACGAAGGAACACACGCCCGCCGTCGACTGGATCGACGACTCCGATCATCCCCAGCACCCGTGGCTGGTTTCCTGGCTGGCCGCCCGCGCCGAGTCGTTTCCACAGTGGACGGTCGACCACCCCGGGCCGTGGGACTTCACCCCGGAATCCCTGGACTCCTTGGAAAAGCTGGTTCAGACGCTCGGCTTGGAGTCCGAGGAGTTCGTGGAAGGCGCTGTCTGGTATCTCGGTGAGGTGGCCGTCCGCCACCGCGGTGCGCGGTGGAAGTACTACTACGACGAACGCCCGTACTCCGAAACCGGCAGCGTGTGGGACAACAACCCCTTCGTTTCCCAGTCTGATCCGGATGGTCACGCCACCGTGCCGATCTTCATGCTGAAGACGGCAGTCCGTCTGGGCGAACCCGGAATTCTGCGCGACCGTTTCGCGCGGTTCCGCTAGTTGCGTGCGGCGGGCAGCTTGCGGAACTGGTCCAGCACGGCCGGGTCCTGCAGCTGCATCCACTGGATCACCTCGGTGTAGGTGGCGCACACCGTCTCCGGCTTGTCGCACACGTACCCGAGGAACTGCTCCATCGCGCTGGAGAACGCCGATCCGTTCCACTCGTTGAAGTGGTTGCCGATCACGAGCGGCGCGCGGTTGCCGTTCAACGCCGCCTGGTGCACCGACTTGTAGGTGTCGAAGACGATCTGGGTGAACTCGGGTGCGCGCTCCGGCTGCTCCTGGGCGCCGTTGAGCGAGTACCAGAGGTTGAAGTCCATCATGACGACCTGCTTGCCCAGCGCGGGAACCTTCACCTCGGGCATCGGGAACTCGTAGACTCCATTTTGGACGGACGGCCACTGCACGCCGAGCGCGACCTTGCTGGTGTCGTAGACCAGCCCGTGCGAGGCCATCGCGGGGAAAGCCTGGTCCCAGACGCCTTCCAGGCACGGCGTCCGTCCACCCCGGACGGCGTCGGCCGGGAGCTTGAACCCGGCGGCGCGCGCCTTGTCCACGATCTGCTTGAACTGGTCGAGCTCCTCGTTCCACGCCGCGGTGTTCCACTTGTCGACGGACGGCTGCGTGCCGCCGGAGCAGAAGTGGCCGTTGTAGTGCGTGCCGATCTCGTGACCGTCGTCGATCACCTGGTTCAGGTACCCGATGCGGGCGGTGATGTCCTGCCTGGTGCCACCGAACGAGATGTCGGACGCACCGCGCTTGAGCCCGGCCGGCGGCTGGTACTGGTTGCCGTCCTGGTCCGCCAGCATGTACACGCCGGACAGCAGGCCGGTGACGTGCGCGTTCTTCTGCCGGGCGATCGGCAGGACCTTGTCCCAGTGCTGCTTGGACACGGCGCCGTCGAACGAGAACAGCACGAACTGCGGCGGCTTCTCACCGGGCGCGAGCTTGTGCATCCACGGCTGTTTCTGCAGCTGCTCGGCGGTGGGAGCGGGCACCGTCGGCGTCGGACCGACGTCCTTGGGTGCGGGCAGCCGCGGCGCCATCGGTAAGGGGCCGGAGTCCGCCTGGCTCTCCTGGTCCTTGTGCGGACCCAGGGTCATCACCAGCACGAGGGCCAGCGCGAGCGCCACGCCCGTGGTCAACCATCCCCACCGTTTCACACTAAAGGAGACGGATGGTCACCCGAAGGGGTTGCTTCATCACCCAACGGGTTCGGCGATCACCACTCGGTTCGCCTCGTAACCCTGCTGGCCACCGATCCAGGTGCCACCACAGGTGACCAGGACCAACCGGTGCGGGCCGCGCGGGCCGAAGAACTCGACGGCGCGGGCCGGGAGCTCGTCCTTTCGGACAGTCTCGATCTGCGTGATCCGGAACGTGAACTGCTTCCCGGCACTGTCCGCGATCACGATCTCACGGCCGTTCTGCGCCTGCCAGAGCTCGGCGAAGGGGCCCTTGGCGCCCTTCCAGTCGACGTGTCCGGCGAGGACGGTCGCGCCTTCGGAACCGGCCAGCTCGGTGCCCCACCAGGTTGCCTCGCCGATGCCGTCCGGCACGGGCAGCACGCCGTCCTTGACCTCGCGGCGGACCAGCGCGGCCGTGCCGCCCGCGGGGAGCTTGACCGAGCCGGGACCAGCCTTCGGTGGCGCGGGCTGTTGCTGAGCGGGGTCGGCGGGCTTGGCGTTGGACGTGTTCGCGCCGCCGATCAGTCCGGTGAGGTCGGCGCCGCGACCGGTGCTGAGGCTGTCCGCGACCGGGCCCGCCCCGACCACGGGGATCTCGTCCGCGAGCGCGCGTCCCTTGAGGACCTCGGTCTCGGACGTGGTGACCAGCACGCTGGTGGCGGCGATTCCCGCCACCAGCACGCCGGTCAGAAAAGCCTTGGGACTCACTGCCTGCGCCACACCAGGAAGCCTGCCAGCGCGGCACCGAGCAGCACCAGGCCACCCACCGCGAGCATGAGACCAGGACGCAGCTGGGTGTCGAACGACGCGGTCGCGACCGGCGTGTTGCCGTCCTGACCGGCCGGGATCGTGCTCGGCACCACCGGCTTGTTCGGCTTGTTCACCAGTTCGAGCGCGAGGGTCTGTCCCGCCGCGACCGTTCCGCACGAGGCGGGCGGCGCCTTCGGGTCGAAGAACTCCTCGTACCCCTTGGGAGCGGCCACCTCGACGAGGCAGATCTCCTGCGGGGTGCGCAGGCCGGGAACCTCGACCGTGCCGTCGGCGCCGGTCTGCAGCACGATCGGCTTGCCGTCGGTGCCGACCAGGTCGGTGTCGTCCTGCTTCTTCGCGGGGGACGTCTGGTCCTTGCCCGTGACCTTCAGCGCGACACCCGCGATGGCCTTCTTGGTCTCCGAGTCGATCTTCGTGATCTTCACGGCACCCGGAGCGGTCTTGGCCTGGCCGTTGGCGTTCGCGTTCAGCTTCTTCTCGCCGCCGGTGGTGACCATGCGCTGCATGTTGTCCGTCGGGATCGGCTGGTGCACGACCGGCTTGTCGGCGGGGGAGTCCGCCACGGCCGCGATCGAGGGCTTCGGGCCGGTGGGGACGATCTTGACGGTGGCCGGGCCGCCGTCGGCACCAGTGGTGACCTTGCCGCCGACGCTGCCGTCGACCAGCGTGGCGTCGACGAGGGTGAAGTTGATCGGAGCGTTCGGGACGCCCTTGCCGTTGGCCTTGAGCAGCGACACGGTCCAACTCGACTCGGTGCCGATGATCAGCGGTTTCTCGGGCGCGGTGGCGCTGAGCGCCCACGGGCCGCGGTTGGCCTCGGCGTCGGCCTTGAGGCGCGCGACGGTGTCCATGACCGACGGCGGCAGCTTCGAGGCGTAGAAGGCGCTGTCGTAGGCGAGGAACTTCTGGTCGTCCGTGTCGAGCCGCACCGGGCCGTCGACCGGGGAGGTCCAGGTGTGCAGCAGGTGCGCGAGAGCGGCGGCCTCGTCCGGCGACTTGGTAGTGGAGTAGCGCAGCAGCAGGTAGGAGAT
Organism: Pseudonocardiales bacterium; assembly: GCA_032230575.1. Lineage (GTDB taxonomy): Bacteria > Actinomycetota > Actinomycetes > Mycobacteriales > Pseudonocardiaceae > Lentzea. The sequence goes on from JAVXWK010001099.1 coordinate 11,406, forward strand.
GTTCGCCGCGACGTCGGGCGCGAGTTCCTTGCCCGCCTTCGTCCGCAGCGAGTCACCCTCCTTGTAGGGGACGCTGCTGTCCGGCGCGGGCAGTGCGTACTGCACGCACCACACCTGCTTGTCCTGGTAGATGTACGAGCCGTGCCACTCGCTGCCCGGCACGGCGTGGGACTGGCGCTCTGACGCGTTGTGACCGATGCCCTTGACGCCGACTGCTGTCGCCGTCGCGGTCGTGGTCAGGAGCGCGAGCCCCGAGACCACCGCCACGCCGGCGAGACGTTTCCAGCCCATTTTGGATCTTGGTCCCCTCTGACCTGTGGTAATTCCGCGTGCGAGCCTGTCGGTACCCCTCACCGGGGACAAGCCGCCACGAGGGGGAAGTGTGTCGTCACTCTGGGTGTGAATGTGATTGAAATGTGACGGGGCTTACGCACTTCGTGGATGACACGCCGCGACACGCCGTTGTCTCACCACGCTCCGGAGTTGGCGCAGTATTTGCGCACGTGTGATCGTCGTCGGGGGTAAAGTCGCCTTTACCGACGGGGAACCCAGCACAGAGCGTGCTCGTTGTACCCGTGACGGCGTAAAGCAACGCCCCAGGAGGATCAGGTGCGCTCGAGCAGCAACCCGGCTTTCCGTAACCTGCCGACCGGCGGCGGGTACGGAGGCTACGCAGGCTTCGGCCAGCCAGAACAGGCTGGCTACCAGCAGGCCCCGCCGCCGCTGACCAGCGAGCGGCCCATGACGATCGACGACGTCGTCACGAAGTCCGGCGTCATGCTCGGCATCGTGGCCGTCGGCGCCGTGACCACGTACACGCTGGAACTGCGGGGGCTGTTCTTCCCCGCGCTGATCATCGGTTTCGTGCTGGGCCTGGTCAACTCGTTCAAGCGCGTCCCGAGCCCGCCCCTGATCATCGCTTACGCGGTGGCCCAGGGCATCGTGCTCGGTGCCTTCAGCGGCATCATCGGATCCAATATCGACCGCTTGACCCACAACCCCGGCCAGGGGCTCGTGGTCATCGGTCAAGCCATCATCGGCACGATCGGTGTGTTCGGCGGCATGTTGTTCGTCTACAAGACGGGCGCGATCCGCGTCACGCCGAAGTTCACCAAGTGGATCACCGGCGCCATCATCGGCGTGGTCTTCCTGATGATCGTCAACCTGATCATGAGCTTCTTCACCGACGGCGGCCTCGGCATCCGCAGCGGTGGCCCGCTCGCGATCATCTTCAGCCTCGTCTGCATCGGCCTCGCGGCGTTCAGCTTCCTGATCGACTTCGACGC
>JAVXWK010001101.1:0-2571 GCA_032230575.1 Pseudonocardiales bacterium
CCTGTTGTCCGGGATGTCCGTGGACTGGCTGGGCTGGCGCGGCGCGATCCTGCTCAGCGGCGTGGTCGGGCTCGTCGCCGCACTTGTCGTCGTCTTCTTCCTGCCCAGCGCTCAGACGGCGCCGAAGCGGGCGCCGCGCGGGATGAAGGCGGCGTTGAAGGACCCGGTGCTGCTCTCGCTGTACGTGGTCGCCGTGCTGATGGTCGGCGCGTTCGTGTCGTTCTACAACGTGGCGAACTTCCAGCTGTCCGGGCCGTCGTGGCTGGAGTCGCTGGTGTTCCTCTTCTACGCGTTCGGCGGCACGTCGGCGGCGTTCGCCGGCAAGCTCTCCGACCGGCTGGGACGTGGGCGCGCGCTGCTCATGGCCATCGGTGTGGTGGCTCTCGGCACGTTGGCGAGTCTGCTGTGGGTGCCGCTCGGGCTGGCGATCGTGACGGCCGGGTTCTTCGCCTCGCACGCCGTGGCGAGCAGCTGGGTCGGCTCGCGGGCGCCGGACCACGCCCGCGGCCACGCGTCCGGGCTGTACCTGTGCGGGTTCTACGTGGGCAGCAGCGTCGGCGGCACGTCCGGCAGCACCGCTTACGGCGAGTGGGGCTGGGGCGGCCTGGTGCTGGTGATCATCGGCTGGCTGGCCCTGGCGGCGATGCTGGTTCAGAACTCCAACGCGAGGGTGATGCGCGAGTCGACCGGCGAGATCAGCTGGAGGCCCAGGCGGGGCAGGTCGACGGTGCCCTCGTTGAGGCCGACCGAGACCGAGCGGGTGTCCGCGGGGATCTCGACCACGATCGCGAACGGCAGCGGCCCGCCGTCGTAGCGGGCGCCGATCTGCTTGGCGGTCGTGCCGTCCGGCAGCTGCACGCTGATCAGGTCCTTGGTCACGTTGCCGCCCGCGGTGTCGGGCAGATCGCCGGTGGCCTCCAGCCGCACCTCCAGCAGCGCCTTGTCCGGCGCGGAGATGGTGGCGAGGTCGTACTGGCTCTCGCCGAACTTGACCGGGCGCTGCCTGCCGAGCTTCAGGCCGGTGATCTTCATGCCCATCGCGTTGCCGCCGAAGCGGATCTTCTGGGTCTTCTCGGCGAACTGGTTCGGGCCGGCGGCGCGCTGCAGCACGCGCGGCGAGTTGTCGGTGCGCTTGCCGGTCGGGATCTCGACCTTCTGGTCCAGCGACTTGGCGCCGAGCGAGCCGAGGGCCAGCGTCTCGGTGCCCTCCTGCGGGTCCGGGACCGTGTAGACGACGAACACCGAACCGTTGGACGGCAGGCGGTCGGCAGGCAGGAGCTGGCGCTTGCCGGGCACCTCGAGGGCGAGCTCGGACGGCTGCGGGGCGAAACCCTGCCAGTTCGTCCGGAGGAAGCCGCTGTCGGTCTCCCAGAGCTTCTCGACCTTCATCCGCATGACGCGCAGACGTGAGCCCGGCTCGGCGCGCAGGGTGCCCTCGGCGGTGTACCAGGTGTCCGGGTTCGCCCAGCCCGTGACCGCGGTGGCCAGCAGGTCGTCGCGCAGCTTGATGTCGACGTTGCCGAGGCCGAGGTCGTTGTTGGGGCGCTTGCCGTCGTCGGGCAGCACCGCGAGGAAGTCGCGTCCGGCGGTCAGGTCCTGCTGCTTGCTCGGGTCGAACTCCTTGCCGTCCGTGCGCACGAGCTTGCCGGACGGGGTGCTGCGGTTGCCCTTCTCCGGCACTTGCGGCGACTGCACCTCGTAATGGACCTCGTCACCGCTCTTGTTGACCTCTTTGAGCGGCACCGGCACCCAGTCGGTGGACGCGCCGGTTCCGGGGACCTGGACCGGTCCGCACCAGAGCTTCTTGTCCACCTCGGTGTCGACGCCCGTCTTGGCGAACCAGCAGCTCACGGCCGCCGCGCCCGCGCGTGCCACGTAGCCGTACTCCAGCGTGTACGCGAGCTGGGCCTCGGCCTGTGCCTGCAGGTCGGAGGCATCGGCGAGCTTCATCCCGTCGACCCTGAGCTGGACCGCGGCCGGCTGTGTCTTGGTGGATGTGCCGCACGCGGTCAACGCCATGAGGACCGACAGACCCAGCACCGCAACACGCACAGTCCTCGCGCCCCTCACCAGTTGAAACGACAACGTCACTACTGGTTAAAGGCGGCGTTCACACTTTGGGGTTGCCCCAGGCGAATGTGACTCAAATCACGCTGCGGTAGACCTCGACTGTCTGCTGCGCCATCGTCGACCAGGAAAATTCCTGCTCAGCGCGCTTGCGGCCGGCGGCACCGTAGCGCTGGGCGCGTTCCGGGTCTGTGATCAATTCGTTGATGGTCTGAGCCAAAGCGTGTCGATATGTCGACAAATCACGCTCGTTGTAGTGAACGAGCAGCCCTGTCTCGCCGTGCACGACGACTTCGGGGATGCCGCCGACGTCGCTCGCGACGACTGCCGTGCCGCACGCCATCGCCTCCAGGTTCACGATGCCGAGCGGCTCGTAGACCGACGGGCAGACGAACACGGTCGCGTGGCTGAGGATCTGCCGGACCTCGGCGGGCTGCAGCATCTTCTGGATCCAGAACACGCCGGACCTGGTCTTGGAGAGCTCCTCGACGGCCAGCCGGGTCT
>JAVXWK010000018.1:0-2630 GCA_032230575.1 Pseudonocardiales bacterium
GCGGCCGCGGTCTTCGACGGTCTCGACCCCGGGGCGATGCTCCACGACCGCCTCTCCCAGGAGCTCGTCACGAACAACGGCACCGCGACCCTGCGCGTGGACGTGCCCTTCGCCGAGCGCGGCGACCTCAGCCTGAAGAAGATCGGCCTCGAGGTGATCGTGCGGGTGGGCGCCCAGAAGCGAACGATCATGCTGCCGCCAGCTCTGGCCGCCTACGCCACAGCGGGCGCCCGCCTTGACGACGGCTCGCTGGAGATCACGTTCGAGAAGGCGACCGATGGAGACTGAGGGCCAGCCACCGCCCGACCCCGCCGCCCTCTTCGCGATGCTCGACGGCATGCGCCGCATGGCGCCCCGCGAGCTCGAGGGTCAGGTCACGAACTTGATCCGGGAGTTCCTCCTGACACTCCGCTCGCTGATCGACTGGTACCTGGAGCGTCTCGACCAGAAGCCGGCCGAGCCCGAGGTGGAGGACATCCCGATCAGCGAGTGATGGTGATCCGGACCCCGCTGCCGATTCGTCTGGCGAGCCAGGTGATGGCGGATGTGCTCACCCGTACGCAGCCGTGGGAGGCCGCGGTGCCGAGCGCGCCCGGGAGGTTGTCGGTCCCGTGGAGGCCGATCTGACCTGGGCCCCCGTCGAACTCCTGGAGGACGTCGGAGCGGGCGCTGGTGGCCAGTGCAAATGGGCCGCCGTGGTCTTGGGATGACAGGGCCACCGCCTCCTCGACGAAGAACTCGCCACGTGGGGTCGGCGTCCACGGGTTGCCCACCACCGCTTGGAACCGGCGTTCGACGAGCCCGTCGCGATAGACGATGACGCGGCGCGCGGAGAGTCGGACGCGAATGTGCCACTGGGTGTCAGCGCGCCTGGTCTGCCAGGTGCGGATCCAACCGGTGTGTCCGTTCGGCCGCCCGGGAAGCAGGACCTGGACCCAGGACTTCCGGTCGGCGTAGCCGAGTACGGGGAGGACGGTCCTCACACGCGTGAGCGGCCGCAGGGAACCAACGGCTCCGACCACGCGTGCATCAAGGCTCGGCCCGGTCCGCGCGATGTGGTCGTGCAGGAGGACCACCAGCGGCTGGCTGGTGGACACGGCGGAGGGCACGGCGCGTGCGGGGGCCACGAGGCCATACGACATTCCGACCGTGAGAGCCGCAACCGCCAGCGCCGAGACCCCCCACCGGAAGCGGGGAGGTCTCGGAGTGGCGAGGGTCATCCCGTCAGCTGCGCCGGGCCGCGACGCGGCTCGCGAACCGCGGCGGCGCAGGCGCGGTAGCGGAACCTCAGCGTCTTGGCGCGCGTGGCGTCCTTGAACGTCACGCGAGCTCTGATCCGATGCACGCCGGCTCTGGAAGCCCTGACGAACACCTTGAACGGCGAGCTCTTGCGGTTGCCGACGAGCCGGCCATCCATGCGGAAGACGACACGCTCGATCAGGTGGCCTCGGACCGTTGCGCTGAACCCGTCCGTGCAGTCCTGGTTCGGGGCACGACGCAGGGTCGCCCTGCCGTTGTGCGTGGTACCGCCGGTACCGTCACCGCCGGTTCCGTTTCCTGATCCTCCGTCACCCGTCCCGGATCCGGTTGCGCACCGGGAGGCGTCGAGGACGTTGTTGATGAGGCTGACCTGGCCGTTGCGGGCGAGCAACCGGCCGGTCACCGATGCGCCGTTGTTCAGCGAGATGCTCGTCAGCGCCATCAGGTTGCCCTGGAACGCTGTGGTGGTCCCGAGCGTCGCCGAGCTACCGACCTGCCAGTAGACGTTGCACGGGGAGGCCCCGTTGATCAGCACGACCGAGCTTGCCGATGCGGTCGTGAGCTGTGATGCGATCTCGAACACGAACTGCGCGTTGGGATCGCCCTCCGCGTCAAGCGTGAGCGGGCCGGTGAGCTGCGCCGAGGAGGTGTAGCGATAGGCGCCGGCGGTCAGCGTCCTATTGCCGAGGTCCGTGCCCGTCAGGTCGTTGGCGGGCGCGACGGGCTGCCCGGCTGCGACGTTGTAGGCGGTGGTGAGGTCGGACTGAGCCTTCGCCGCGACGGCGTCATTCGCGTGCGTGGCTCCGTTGACGACCGCGGGGAGCCCGAAGCCGACAAGCGCGGTCCCAGGAGAAACGCCGAGATCGCCGTTGAGAACGGAGGGCCCGGTGTTCGTGACGGTGGAACCACCCAGGACCACAAAAGGACTGACGGTGGCGAGGTGGACCGGGGCGGCCTGCGCGGCGGCCGGCAGGGCGAACAACGCAAACGTGACTGCCAGGGCGGCGGAGACACGCGCGGAGCGCTTTCGATCGGTGCGGTTGGACATGAATGTCCTCCCTATCTGGGTGAGCAGGCCCTAAAACGTTTCCCCTGGTTGCCACTGGTCGCCGGAGCGATCGGAATGGCATTTCCCTTGGAGCCCGGCTAACTCCGGCGGAGTTCCGTGGCTTTGCGGACCCGCCTCGCGACGGGGGTGCGTGAGTCAAGACAACCTGCTCTGGTGTACGAGTTGTATCGGCACCGGACGAAATCCCTTGACTACCGGGCGCAGCTCTACGGGAAGTGCGGCAGGTGACCGCCCGCGTCGTGGAGCACCATGTTCCAGAGGCGCCTCACCTGCTCGGGGTGGCGGTGGGCGATGTTGCGGC
>JAVXWK010000051.1:0-13390 GCA_032230575.1 Pseudonocardiales bacterium
CGACCCGGCCGAGGAACCACGGCAGCGCCGCCGACAGCCCCACCACCACTAGAGGTGTGAGCCCGATGAAGCCCGCCGCGAACACGATCGCGGGCCAGCCGGGCGCCATCCGGCGACCGAGCAGGAAGGAAGCCACGAACACCACGACACACGCCAGCACTGTCCACGGCGGCACGTCCTCCCGCATGAAGAACGACAAAGCGACCGCGGCCGCGACACAGGCCGCGAGCGCCACGACCCTCATCGCCGCCACCTCACGACCGCCACACTGATGTTCATCACGCTGGACACGCCCAACCACACCACAAGCGGCAGCGAATAGTGCGCCAGTTGGTAGAACGTGATGTCGCGCCCGCCGCCGTACAGGAGCCCCAGCAACGTCGGCAACGCCAGCAGCACGGCCAGCGGCACGAACCTGAGTACCTGCCAAGCCTTGTGGAACCTCCGAGGCCGCCGCAACGCACGGATCCCGAGTACCAGCGACAACAACGTCAACCCGGCCAGCACGAGATCGGTCACCAGCCGATACGAGGACGGCTCAGACGGTGTCCTGCCGTCGACGATGTCCGCGATGCCGTCCTCCAGCGCATGAGTGCCCTCGTTGCCGAGACCGATGCCGCTGTTGGTCATCACCGCGATGCCATGTCCGGACGAGGTCAGCACCTGCCCGGCCGTACTGGTGAACCAGATCCCGTTGTGCCGCAACCGTCCCTGCGAGTCGGTCTCCCAGCCCATGCCGTCCTGCGGCTTCAGCTTCGGCTGCGCCGCCAGCCACTTCGCCATGTCCGCGGCCGTGGTGATCACCCCGTCGGACCCGGCGACGAACCGGTCTGGCTCGGTCAGCGGAACCGAGAACCCGTACGCGTACCCATGGCCACGGCGGTAGTCGGACGGCAGATCGCGCGGAGTCACGTCGATCGCGACCGTCTCCCGCATGTCCAGCGGTTCGAAGACGTGCTTCCGCAGATAGGAGTTGAACGTCTCGCCCGACGCCAGCTCGACCAGCCGCGCGGCCAGGTGGTAGTTCGTGTTGGTGTACCGGAACCGGCCGTCGGGCACGGCCGTCCGCAGCACCTCCTGAGCCCGTTCCACCGCCTGCGAAGGCGAACCAGGTTGCGGCAGGCTCTTCCCCGGCAACGTCCTGTCGCTGATGCCCGACTTGTGCGCGAGCAGCTGTCGCGGCGTGACGCGCGAGTCGAACACCGGCCGGTCGAGGTCGATCTTGCCCGCGTCGGCGAGCTGCCGGACGGCCAGCGCCGTGAACGACTTGCTGACCGACGCGATCGCCATCTTCGTGTGCTCGGTCATCGGCGCGCCGGAGGAGTCGTGCCCGAAGGCCTGGACCGCGATCACCTGATCCCCCTTGGTGATCGCCACCGAGACGCCCGGATAAGAAGCCTCTCCCATGAAAGTGGACACGAACAGCGTCAGCGCTGCACCCCAGATGTTCATGGGACAGAACGTAAGGATCACGCCCGACGAAAACCCGACCCGAAAGACAGAGCGGACCCCCGACGAAAGTCAGGGGTCCGCTCTCCCAGCGGGAATCAGTGTCCAGCGGCCATCTCGGCTGCCAGCCTGTCGTCACCGCTCTGCTCCTTGAGCGGCTTCTCCTTGATGAACAGCACCGCGAGCAGCGCCAGCACCGCGAACGGCGCACCCACCAGGAACAGCTCGGCGGTGGCGGTCGCGTAGATGTCCGCGATCACGGCCTTGATCTCGGGCGGCAGCACCGAGAGGTCCGGCACCTTGGCCTCCCCGTCAGTGCCGCCCATCGGCCCGAACTTCTCCGCGGCCAGCGACGACACCTTGCTCGCCAGCACCGCGCCCAGAGCCGAGACACCGATCGCACCGCCCAGCGAGCGGAAGAACGTCAGCGTCGACGTGGTGGCGCCGAGATCCTTCGCGGGCACGTCGTTCTGCGCGGCGAGGACCAGGTTCTGCATCATCAGACCCACGCCGACACCGAGCACGAACATGTCCACCGACACCATGAACACCGTGGTCTGAGAGGTGATCGTGGACAGCAGCAGCATGCCGCCGACCATGACCACGCCACCGGCGACCAGGAACGCCTTCCACCTGCCGTACTTCGTGATCAGCTGGCCCGCGACGGTCGACGAGACGAGCAGGCCGAAGATCAGCGGCAGACCCAGCAGACCGGCCTGCGTCGGCGTCTTGCCGAGCGCCAGCTGGAAGTACTGCGAGAGGAACACCGTGCCGCCGAACATCGCGACACCGACCAGGGCGCTGGCGATGGTCGCCAGCGCGACGGTGCGGTTGCGGAAGATCGACAACGGCACGATCGGGTCGTGTGCGGTGGCCTCGACGCGGACGGCGGCCGCCAGCAGCAGGACGCCCAGCGACACCAGGCCCGCGGTCCAGCCCGATGCCCACTCGAACTTCTGACCGGCCAGCGACGACCAGATCAGCAGCGTCGAGACACCGGACACGATCAGGAAGGCGCCCAGGAAGTCGATCTTCGTTTCCTTCTTGCGCACGACCGGCAGGTGCAGGGTGCGCTGGAGCATGTAGATCGCGGCGATGGTGAACGGGATGCCGATGAAGAAGCGCCAGCGCCAGCCCAGCCACGAGGTGTCGACGAGCAGACCGCCGATCAGCGGGCCGGCCACGGTGCCGACGCCGAACACCGCGCCGAACATGCCGGAGTACTTGCCGAGCTCGCGCGGCGGGATCATCGCGGCCATCACGACCGTCGCGAGCGCGGTGACACCACCGGCGCCCAGCCCCTGCACCACCCGGCTGACGATGAGCATCTCGATGTTCTGCGAGAAGCCCGCGATCAGCGAGCCGACCACGAACAGGCTCAGCGACACCTGGATCAGCAGCTTGCGGTTGTAGAGGTCCGCGAGCTTGCCCCACAACGGCACGGTCGCGGTCATCGCGAGCAGCTCGGTCGTCACGATCCAGGCGAAGATCGACTGCGAGCCCTTGAGCTCGGCCACGATCCGCGGCAACGCGTTCGACACGATGGTGCTGGCGAGGATCGACACGAACATGCCGAGCATCAAGCCCCACATGGCCTGCACGACTTCGCGTCTGCTGTGGATCGGCGCTGTTCCGGTCTGGGCCACTTCGGTTTCGGCGCTCATGAGGTTCCCCCTTCGTGGTGGTGCGGCGGCACGTGGACCAGCCCGGTGCCGAACAGGTCGAGCGCTTCGCCGACCAGGTCACCCAACGCGACGTTGTCGTCGAGAGCCCAGCGGGTTACCGCACAGCGGAACGCGGCGCTCCCGGCGGCGACGACGAGCCGCGGGTACAGGTGGGACTCGGGAAGTCCCGCCCGGTGCGCGACCGCGGCCGAGAGCAGCTGCTCGGACTCCGCGCTGTTGGCGAACGCGCGGACCAGCAGGTCCGGCCGCTGCATCAGCACTTCCTTGCGCAGCAGCCACAGGTCACGGGCGTTGTTCAGCTCGTCGGTGATCTCGGCGAGGACCGACTGCCGGTACGCCTCGAACGGCGGGACCCCGTCCGCGGCGGACGTGATGCGCCCGGCCATGCGCGGACCCGCCTCGGGGTCCGCGCCGATCAGCGCCTCGTCCTTGCTCGCGAAGTAGTTGAAGAACGTGCGCACCGAGACGTCGGCCTCGGCGGCGATCTCCTCCACGGTGACGTGGTCGTAGCCCCTCTCGGCGGCGAGACGCACCGTCGCCCGCTCGAGCGCCGCACGCGTGCGGCGCTTCTTGCGGTCGCGCAGGCTCTCCCCCGGCTGGTTCACGCGTCACACAGTACGGAGAGTTTTGCAGTCACTGCAAGTTTGCAGTGTGTGAAGTACGCAACGCTGGGAGTAGCTATGACCAGGGAGTCTTCGGCTTGCCCTGGAGTTCACCGTCGACGAAGAGGTCGACACGCTCGCTGTAGAAGCACGCGAGCCCGGCGACCTTCTGGCTCTCGGGCAGTGGTGCCCGGTAGATCCACACGAGGTCCTCGTGCACGACTCCACCCACCTCGACGGACCAGTACGTGGCAGTCCCCTTGTACGGGCAGTGCGTCTGGGTCTCCGACGGCCTGAGCAGATCGGACCGCACGTCGCTCAGCGGCAGGTAGTAGCGCGGCGGAAGCCCGGTCTCGAACAGAATCCGGGGCTGCGACGAAGCGGCCAGCGTCACGCCGTCGAGCGCGACCCGGACGTGCCGCGAGCTGCCGAGCACGTCAACGCGCTTGTACGGGTCGCGCGGGTGGACGTAGATGGGCTCGTCCTCCTCGAGCCACTCGTCCATCGCCGCGAACTCGAACCGGACGAGGTCACGCAGCTCCTCGATCGGTGAGTCCGAGTAGATCAGCGCCGCACCTTCGGCCGTGCCACCGGCCGTCACGACGTCGTGGATCACACCCTCGCCCCGGCTCGGCGAGTGCTTGGTCTCCCCTGTCGGCTTCAGCTCGGCTCGCAGGGAGGAAAGCGGCAGGTAGTAGGCCGGGTAGTACGGGATCTCCCAGACCAGCCGCGGCGAGGTCGTGTCCGCGACCACCTCGCCACCGAAGAACGCGCGGACCCGCTTCGCCGAGTGCTCGACCCGCACCCGGCCACGCTGCTCGTTGCCCATGTCCCATACCAACACGGGACGGGCCGGCCTGCTTCCCGGCTAGGCGTTCCCGTCGAACAGGCTGGTCACCGAGCCGTCCTCGAAGACCTCCTGGATCGCCCGCGCGAGCAACGGGGCGATGCTCAGCACCGTCATCCCCTGGAACCGCTTCTCGTGCGGGATCGGCAGGGTGTCGGTGAGGACGACCTCACGGGCCTTGCTGGCGATGAGCCGGTCGTACGCCTCGCCGGACAGCACACCGTGCGTGGCCACCAGAACGACGTCCTTCGCGCCCTGGTCCAGCAACTGCCGCGCCGCGCCCGTGCTCGTCATCGCCGTGTCGATCATGTCGTCGACCACGACGCACGTGCGGCCCTCGACGTCACCGACCACGCGGTTGGCCAGGACCTCGTTGGGACGCAACGGATCGCGCGTCTTGTGAATGAACGCGATCGGGCACCCGCCGAGCAGGTCGGCCCACTTCTCGGCGAGCCTGGTCCGGCCGGCGTCCGGCGAGACGATCGTCAGGTCCTCGCTCTGGTACCGCGACCGGACGTGCTCGGTGAGCAGCCACATCGCGTGCAGGTGGTCGACCGGGCCGTCGAAGAAGCCCTGGGCCTGCGCGGTGTGCAGGTCGACCGTGACGATCCGGTCCGCGCCGGCCGTCTTGAACATGTTCGCGACGAGCCGTGCCGAGATCGGTTCACGTCCGGCGTACTTGCGGTCCTGACGAGCGTAGGGATACGAGGGCATCACCGCGGTGATCCGCTTGGCCGAGGCGCGTTTCAAACTGTCCACCATCAGCAGCTGTTCCATCAGCCAGTCGTTGATGGGCGCGCTGTGGCTCTGCATGACGAACGCGTCCGCGCCGCGCACCGACTCCTCGAACCTGACGAAGATCTCGCCGTTCGCGAAGTCGTAGGCGGACTGCGGGGTGATCGCGGTGCCGAGGTGCTTGGCGACCGACTCGGCGAGCTCGGGGTGCGCCCTGCCGGAGAGCAGGATGAGCTGCCGTTTCGCGATGCCCGGCTTGCCACTGACCACGTCACGCTCCACGTTCGTCCGGTGATGAACCCGATGGTTCAGCATCACGGCGAGATCACGCAAACGATACGTCCGGCCGGTGAGATTCCACGTTGCCGGGCAAATGTGCGTACCCCATCGGGAACACCCACACGTAGTCACTCAGCAGGCACGAGATCCCACCCTCGGTATAAATCGGCCGATTCGGATTCACCTCTTGGGGTACGGCGAGTGTGATTTCTTGATCAGCGTGCTTGATGGGTCAACGATCATGCCTACGCTCCTGCCATGCCTGCAGACCAGGACACCCCCGGATCGACAACGTCGGCGCCACCACCGGGCCCGATCGTGATGAGCACCCCGATCCACGACCAGATCGCCGACCGGCTGGGCGTTCGCCAAAAGCACCGGCGACCGGACTGACACGACACCGACACGACTTTCGGCGGTCGACGGCGCCTGTCGCGCACAGGTAGGAATGGCCCCTCTGCGGACAGGAGGGGAGCTTGTCGATGCGTCTGACCGTGCTCGCCGCGGCGGCCGTGCTGCTGGTCACCGGGGCACCCGTCGCACTGGCGGATTCAGGGGTACCGCGGATCGACTGGGAGGCGTGCGGACCGGAACACCCCGGCTTCGAGTGCGCCTCGGTGAAGGTGCCGCTGGACTACGACAACCCGCGCGGCGCGACCACTTCGGTGGCGTTGGCGCGCAAACCCGCCACGGACGAGGCCCACCGGATCGGGTCGCTGTTCCTGAACCCCGGCGGACCGGGCGGCTCGGGCGTGGACTTCGCGCTGGGGGCGGGCGAGAGGATCTCGGCCGGCCTGCAGGGCCGGTTCGACGTCGTGGGCTTCGACCCGCGCGGCATCGGCCGGTCGGATCCGTTGCACTGCTTCAAGAGTCAGGCAGACCTGGACAAGTTCTTCGAGGGCGTGCCGGGATTCCCGTACCAGGCCGCGCAGGAACGGCCGTACTTCGACCGGTACCGCTCGCTCGGACCGGAGTGCCAGGACGACCAGAGGATCGCGCGCCACATGAGCACCGCGGACGTCGCGCGGGACATGGACCTGTTGCGTCGCGCGGTCGGTGACCGCAAGATCTCGTACCTCGGCTTCTCGTACGGCTCGTTCCTCGGTGCGACGTACGCGAACCTGTTCCCGGACAACATCCGCGCGCTGGTGGTCGACGGGGTGCTGAACCCGGAGCTGTGGTCGAGCGGGCGGCAGGTCGAGTCGGACCGGGTCGCGACCAAGGAGGAGTTCCGCGAGTTCCTCCGCAACTGCGACGAGGCGTCGTGCGTGTTCGGTCCTCAGTCGGAGAAGCGGTGGAACGCCCTGCTGGCCTCGGTGCGCGCCAAGCCGATCCAGCTCGGCGACGAGGTGTTCACCTACGACGCGGTGATCAACGCGGCGATCGGCGCGATGTACAACCCGCGTGACTGGCCGGAGGCGGCCGAGCTGTTCGACCAGCTGTCTGATGCATCTTCCGGCGCGTCTGCTTCGAGCGCCGTTTCCGTTGCGGCGGAACCGGACTACGACAACGGCTTCGACGCCTACAACGGCAACGTGTGCGCGGACATCGAGTTCCCGCGCGGGTTCGACGCCTACCGCGCGACTGCTCGCTATGCCGCAGCGGGTTCGGAGTTCGGACCGGCGTGGTGGTGGGGCAACTCGGCTTGCGCGAACTGGCCCGTCAACTCCGACCGGTTCGCCGGACCGTGGCGGACGAGGACCAACGCGCCGGTTCTGGTGGTGGGCAACCACTTCGACGGTGTGACGGACTTCCGCGGCGCGCAGGCCGTGAACCGTCAGATCGCTGGTAGCCGACTGCTCGCGTACGCAGGTTGGGGCCACACGGCTTATGGCCTGAGCAAGTGCGCTTCGGACTACACGAACGCGTACCTGCTCAACGGCACGTTGCCGCCGGTCGGCACGGTATGCCCGGCCAACCCGAACCCGTTCCTGCCCACGACCGCCACCACCGAGCCGCTCTTCCTGCCCACCCGGCGCTGACGCCCTTGGGCTTTTGGCGTCTGCAAGTACACCAGCTGCGAGTTGGTAGTACTTGCAGGCGCCCTCAGCCACCCGGCGCGAGTTCTTGGGCCAGTTCTACGGCGGCGCGAGCGGGGTCGTGGTCGAAGCGGCTGCCGAACGCGTCGTGCACGCGCCACCCCGCGTGGGTGAGCGCACGCCAGCGGGCGAGATGCGCCTGTACCCCTTCCGGGTGCGGGCGCGTCTCCACCGCGACGGCGTCCTCCTTCTCCCCCACCACGAGGTCCACCCGCCACTGCCCCACCGGATAGCCCGTCCGCACGGTCAGCCCCGCGGTCGTCAGCTCCTGGGCGAGCCGGGCCGTCCAGGCATCCGAAGGTTCGATCCCGGCGGTCTCCGTGGGCGGCACGTCCGCGTGCCGCAGGTACTCCCCGGCCAGCCCCGGCGGCTGGGCGGCCGAGGTGATCACGTGCACCTTCCCGCGAGCACGCGTCGTCAGCACCGCGAGCAGGTTGGGGTCGTTGACGAACCGCCACCCGCCGGGCTTCTCGTCGGCGGCCAGGCTGATCACGACCTCGTCGAACTCGCTGCCCTGCACCCCGTGCACCGTGCCGACGCGCACGCCACCCGTGGTGATCTCGTCCAGCGTCAGCTCGCCGAGCAGCGCTTCCTCCAAAGCGTCCGCCTGCGCGCGGAACGGCGTCACGACGCCGATCGACCGCGCCCCGGCCGCGACCCGTTTGCGCACGTGGGCGAGCACGGCGTCGACCTCGACCTGGTTGACGCCCTTCGGCGTGCGGGAACCGGCGACGCGTTCGGTGTCGATGCAGTCGACGTCCGCGATCGCCGGGTGCGTGGTCAGCAACGCGATCTTGCCGTCGTAGAACTTGGACGCGGCGAACCCGATGAGGTGCGGTGCGCAGCGGTGGTGCTCGTCGAGCCAGTGCACGCCCGCGGTGGCGGCGCCCGCGTCGAACAGGCTCACCTTCGGCACGTCCAGCCGGTCGCGGAGCTCCTGGGTGCCCTCGGCCTCGACCGCCGCCTGCACGGCCTGGTCGCTCACGAACGACACGTGCCGCAGCTGCCGGGGATCGCCGCCGATCACCGCGGAACGACCGCGCAGCAACGCCGGCGCGGCGAGCGGCTGGTCGACGTGGCTCGCCTCGTCGATGATCACCAGGTCGAACATGCCGGGCACCGCGGGCAGGATGTCCTCCACATCGGACAGCGTCCCGACCCACAACGGCAGTGCCGCGACGAGATCCGCGCTGTCGATCTCGGCCAGCCCGCGTCGCCGGGCCGCCCTGCCCGAGCGCAACGCCTTCGCCAGCGCCGCCACCGCCCGGCGCGCACCCGTTCCACGACGGCCGACCGCGACCTCCTTGAGCCACGCGGCGGTCGCCGACCGAGCAGCACTGTCCTGTTCGGACAGCAACGGCCGCAGCTCGCCGAACGTCGTGCCGCCACCGGCCGCGAGCCGCACCGAGGCAGCGGTCTGCTCGGCGGCCAGGACAGCGGCCGTCAGGTCCTCAGCCGACGCCTCACCGGCACCGGCGAGACGACGCGCCTTCGACAACGCCCACCCCGTGCGCAGTCCACCCAGGAACCCGGTGCGCGGCCGCAGAAGACCTTGCAGCGCAACGAAGTCGACACCCGCATTGAACGCCTCGGGAGCCACCAGGCGATGCCCGGCCATCAACGCGTGGTGCTTGCGCGCCTCGCTCGCCAGCTCCTCGTCGTTCAGCGCGGCAGCGACCGCGCGCTCAACCCGTGAGACAGCCGCGACCTCTGCCATGCGGACCCGGTCGAGCGACTTCAGCTGATCGGGATCACTCGTCGCGGACAGTCCGTCCGACAGCTCACGCGCCATCTCCTGCCTCAGCTCCGAGTCACCGAAGAGCACCGGAACCGGACCACCTGCCCGGCGCAGCGCGGCACCGAGCACGTCGGCGGCGTTGCGGGTGCGGCTCGCGAGCAGCACCGGCCGTCCGGCGGCCACGGCGTCCAGGGCCAGCGCGGCCAGCGTGTGCGTCTTGCCCGCTCCCGGCGGCCCGCCGACGACCGTGATCCGCGCGCGCCGGGCGTGCTCGACCGCACGCATCTGGCTGTGGCTCAACGGCAACGCCGAACTGACCGGGACAGCGGGATCGTCCAGCACCTCACCGGCACCGTAGAGTGCCGCGAACGCCGTGGACTCCAGCCCGCGTTTGCCCGCCCAGTCGAACAGCGCGGCACCCTGCTCGGTCTTCACCACGGGCTCACCCGCGTGCAGCCCGGCCCCCATCGCCACCACGAGCTCGCTGCCGGAGATCAGCCCCTTGGGGTCGTCGTGCACGATCGGCACGTTCTCGAACCCGGCCAGCCGCAGCGTCTCGGCGATCCACTGCTCGGTCGGCGCGAGCGCGGCCTCCCGTTCGGCTGTCCTGGCCCAGTCGTCGATCAACGGGAACACCCCCGCGTCACCGGCGACGTGGTAGGCGTAGCCGAGCCCGATCCCGTGGTGCAGCCGCACCGGCCGCGACACCAGCGGCAGGCACACCCGGCGCCGCTGGCCCCCGATCATCGCGGGTCCCGCGAGGAAGGCCCAGCCCAGCCGCAGCAGCCGGTCCTCCTGGTGCAACGCGTCGAACGCGGCCAGATGGGCGATCTCGTTGCGGGCGTGCTTCGGCGCGGTCCACGAGATCGGCGTCCAGTGCGGCCCCTCCTGCACCACCGTGATGGCCTGCCACGACGGCTCGTGGTCGCCCAGCCACAGCAGGCCAGCCGTCTTCGTGAGGTCGAGCTGGACCTTCTGCGGCTGCTCGGCGGCACTCAGCCGGGCCAGGGTGCGCAGGACAGCCGGAACGTTCACGCCCGCCATCTTTCCCGAAGCACCAGGGCGAGCTGTGTGCGGTCCCGCAGGCCGAGCTCGCGCGGGGCACGACGCGTTCGTGCGGATGTTCGTGACGCCGCGCCCCGACGCGTTCGTCGGGGCACAGCTGGTCACCTTCGGCGCGCTGGTGCTCGCCGCCTACCTCACAGGGTCAGGCTCCAGGTGTCGATCGTTCCGACGTCAGCCGTCGCCGCGTCCCTGACCTGGAGCTTCCAGGTGCCGTTGCGGGTCTCGGACGACAGGTTGACGGTGAAGGTCTGGTCGATGTCGTCCGCGCTGCCACCCGAGCGGTTGCTCAGCGAGTACGACGACCCGTCCGGCGCGATCAGGTCCACGACCAGGTCACCCCGGTAGGTGTGCTTGATGTGCACCTCGACCTTGCTGGACGCCGACGCGGTGCCGGTGCAGCCTGAGACCACGATCGACGACGACACCGTCGAGTTGTCCGGGATCGCCACGTCGGTGCCGTTGGTCTGCGTGCCGCACGAGGCCGCGCCGACCGTCCACGTGAACGAGGCGCTGCCCGAACCACCGGCGCCGGCGGTGGCCGTCGCGGTCACGTTGTAAGTGCCCGCAACGGAAGCCGTGCCGGTGATCAGTCCGGAAGAGCTGATCGACAGACCGGTCGGCAGCCCGGTCGCGGACCACGTGTACGGCGCGGTGCCGCCGGAAGCCGACAGCTGGAGCGACACCGACCCGTTGAGAGCGGTCGTCTGCGCGCCGGGGTTGGTCACGGAGACGCCCGGAACACCACCGGAGTTGGTGCGCAGCAACAGGTTCGCCGAGTTGGCACCGGGGTTGGTGACCTTGTTCGGCGTGGCCGCGGCCTTGATCGCGGCCTGCACCTCGGCCGGCGTCTTGGAGGGGTTGTCCGCCAGGTACAACGCGGCCGCGCCGGCGACGTGCGGCGAGGCCATCGACGTGCCGCTCATCGTGGCCGAACCGGTGTTGTTGTTGTAGGAAGCGGAAATGATGTCCTGGCCGGGCGCGAACAGGTCGCTGCACGTGCCGAACGACGAGAACGACGCGCGGGCATCGGTCCGGGCCGTCGCCATGACGTTGATCGTCTCGGTGACGCGCTGCGGCGAGTACTTGCACGAGTCGTCGTTGAAGTTGCCCGCCGCCACGACGTACGTGACGCCACCGCGGATCGACGCGCGCACGGCGTCGTCGAGCACGCGGCTCGGCTCGTTCGCCGTTCCGGTGTAGAGGCTCATGTTCGCGACCGCCGGCAGGACGGCGTTCGCGGTCACCCAGTCCACACCCGCGGCCTCAGTGGACACGGACCCACCACCGGCGCAGTTGAGCACGCGGACGGCCTTGAGCTTGACGTTCTTGGCCACACCGAACGTCGCGCCACCAACGGTTCCGGACACGTGGGTGCCGTGACCCATGCAGTCCTTGCCGTTCTGGCCGTCGGTGAACGCGTCGAACCCGAACGTCGCGCGCCCGCCGAAGTCCGTGTGGCTGTAGTTGATGCCGGTGTCGATCACGTACGCGGTGACGTTCGACGCGTCCGTGCTGTAGCTGTACTTGTTGTTCAGCGGCAGATCCGCCTGGTCGACGCGGTCCAGGCCCCACGACGGCGGGTTGAGCTGGTCGGTCAGGACCTGCACGGTGCGGTCCTGCTCCACATAGGCCACGGCCGGGTCGGCTGCGAGGCGCTTGGCCTGCTTGGCCGGCATGGTGGCGGAGAAGCCCTTGAACGCGGCCTTGTACGTGAACCCGATCTTGCCGCCGTACTTCCCGGCCAGGTCACCGGCGCGGCCGCCGACCTCCGACTGGGTCATGGTGTTCTTCAGGACGACGATGTAGCTGTCCTGGACGGCGTTCGGTGCGCTTTCCGCGATGATCGGTCCCTCCGGCTGCGCGGACGCGGCCTGTGGGAGCGCTAACACCGTGCTGACGGCGGCAACTGCCGCCACACCGAGCGTGCGCAGGGTGCGTTGTCTCATCACTGCTCCTTGATCGCAGGGAACCGCGTGCGAACGCGGGCCGGCCCTCGACAGCCCATGCAGGTGCGTTCACACGCGGTTGCGAAACAGCGTTAGTCCGTTATCGGACGTGATGAGTCTTTAGTTGCGACAACGATGAGAACAAGCGACTTTCGGCGGTTGTTACCCGGCGAGTGCGAAGAGTTCCTCCGGGCGGCCCGACTGCTTGAGGACCGCGAGGGACTGCTTCTCGAGCTGGCGGATCCGCTCGCGGGTCAGGCCGAGCTCCTCCGCGACCTCCTGGAGGGTGCGCTCACGCCCGTCCTCCAGTCCGAAGCGCAGGCGCATGATCCGGCCCTGCCGCTCGGGCAGCACGTCCAGCAGCGACCGCACGCCGTCGGTGAACTCCTGCTGCTCCACCATGTCCGGCGCGGACACGCCGTCGGTGTCCTGGATCAGGTCGCCCAGCACCGAACCGCCGTCGTCCCCGACCGGCGTCTCCAGCGACACGCAGGTGCGGGCGGCATCCATCAGATCCTGCACGCGCGTCGCGGAAACCTTGGCCTCCGCGGCGATCTCCTCGACCGTGGCCTGCCGGCCCAGTGCCGCGGACAGCTTCTGCCCGAGGCGCTTGAGCTTGTTGACCTCTTCGACGACGTGCACCGGCAGGCGGACCGTGCGGGTCTGATCCGCCAGACCCCGTTCGATCGCCTGACGGATCCACCACATGGCGTAGGTGGAGAACTTGTAGCCCTTGGCGTAGTCGAACTTCTCGACCGCGCGGATGAGCCCGAGGTTGCCCTCCTGGACCACGTCCCCGAAAGGCAGGCCGCGGAACGAGTGCTTCTTGGCGACCGACACGACCAGGCGCAGGTTCGCGCGGATCATGTGGTCCTTGGCGCGCTCGCCCTGAGCGGCGATCCTGCGCAGCGACCGGCGGTCACGGCTGGTGTCGCCGACCTCCAGCAGGTGCGCGGCGTAGACGCCGGCCTCGATGCGCTTGGCCAGGTCGACTTCCTCGGACGC
>JAVXWK010000474.1:0-9669 GCA_032230575.1 Pseudonocardiales bacterium
AGGCAGGCGTCGACTGGTCGCAGGTGCCCGTGGTCGAGCGCTTCGACCACAACATGGCTTCCGGTGCGTCCGGCGCGGCTCAGGTGCTGGACCGCGACCCGCAGATCACCGCGTTGGTCTGCACCTCGGACGTGCTGGCTCTGGGCGCGCTCACCGAGGCGGCCCGGCGTGGCCTGCGTGTGCCGCACGACATCACCGTGACCGGGTTCGACGGCATCCGCGCCGGCGAGGAGGCCGGGCTCACCACGGTTCGTCAGCCGGTGCTGGAGAAGGGCCGGGCGGCGGGCAAGCTGCTGCTCGACGCGAGCGAGCGGTCGCGGCCGCGGTCGGTCAACCTCGCGACGGAGCTGATCATCGGCAAGACGTCGGCTGCTCCGCGCGGTGGTGCCGAAGAGCGTTGGTTCGGTCCCTGATCACCATTCAAGCCTGAACACCACGGGTGAGCTGGCCTTTCCGGCCAGCTTCGCCACCAGCAGGTAGTCGCCTGGCCCGAGCCGGGTGTGCGAGCCGCACCCCGGCTGCGAGGTGGAACCTGCCCACTTGGTGCCGTAGTTGAAGACTTCCTTCGGCTGCATGACCCGCACCTCGGAGCCCACGCTCGCCAGGCAGTGGTTGCTCGACCACAGCAGCGTCGCGCCGTCCGCGCTCATCACGGTGAGCTCGCGGTGCTGGCGGCCGATGTCCTTGATGCACGGCGCCTGGCCGTTGTTGACCACGTCCATCGACAGTTCTGGCTGGTCACCGATGGTGTAGAAGGGCTTGTTCGCCTTCGCCACGACCGCGATCGCGTCGTCCGCGCACGGCTGCGGCGGTCCGGGAGGCGGGGGCGGCGGCGTGGTCTGCGTCGGCGAGGGCGGCGGGGTCGTCGAGGACGAGGAAGCGACCGGCGACTCGGACATGGTCGGCGGTGGGTTCGAGGACGACGCCGCGGCCGCGTTGGTCGGTTTGGCCGTTTCCTCCTCGTTCGAGCCGAAAAGTCCGACGATCCAGATCACCAGCAGCAGTGTGACCAGCGCGGCCCCGATCGCGGCGACGCGGCGGCGCCAGTACACCGTGGACGGCAACGGACCTGTGGGCTCGATCACGGCCCGAACGTAGCTGGACCAGGTGGAATCGAGCGGGAGGCGAGCATCGCTCGATCGGTTGAACGTGACATTGACCGGAAACCCCTTGTGAACGGACGCTAACACCGGTTCCAATCGATGTCGCGAGGTCCGCCGGTAGGCCATGGAGGGTGTCATGACCGCGATCGACGAACTGCTCAAGCGGAACTACGAGCTCGGGAACGTGGTTCCCGGAGACCGCTCGTCCGCCAAGCCGTCCCTGCAGGTGGCAATCCTCACCTGCATGGATTCGCGCATCCGGGTGTTCGAGATCTTCGGGTTGAAGCAGGGTGAGGCGCACGTGCTGCGCAACGCCGGAGGTGTCGTCACCGACGACGCGATCCGGTCGCTCGCGCTGAGCCAGCGCAAGCTCGGCACGCGCGAGGTGCTGCTGGTGCACCACACGAACTGCGGCCTGGAGATGGTCACCGAGGACGACTTCAAGGACGAGCTGGAGGCCGAGACCGGTCTGCGGCCGACCTGGGCCGTCGAGGCGTTCAAGGTGGTCGAGCAGAGCGTGCGCGGCTCGATGGCCCGGCTGCGCCACAGCCCGTTCATCCCGCACACGGACAAGATCCGCGGGTTCGTCTACGACGTGCACACGGGCGAACTCCGCGAGGTCGACGCCGCAAGCACCGCCGCCGCCTGAGCTTTCGGTACGCGGGGCCCTTTCGTACTGTCCGAGAGTACGAAAGCTCCCCGCGTGCGTTTGCGAGAATGGCAGCGATGAATCACGAGTTGCTGCTGGGCTGGTGGGATACGGCGGCCCGGGACCTGCCGTGGCGGCGTCCAGACTGCACCGCTTGGGGCGTGCTGGTCAGCGAGATCATGCTGCAGCAGACGCCGGTGTCCCGCGTCGAACCGATCTGGCACGAGTGGCTGGCGCGCTGGCCGGTGCCTTCGGCGATGGCCGCGGCGTCGCAGGGTGAAGTGCTGCGGATGTGGGGCAAGCTCGGCTATCCCCGTCGTGCGCTGCGGTTGCACGAAGCGGCCACGGCCATTGCCCGCGATCACGGCGATGTCGTGCCGTCCGACGTGGAGACGCTGGAGTCGTTGCCGGGCATCGGCAGCTACACGGCCCGTGCGGTGGCCACGTTCGCGTACGGGCAGAAGTGCGCCGTCGTCGACACGAACGTCCGACGGGTCGTTGCGCGCGCTGTGCACGGCGCCGGCGATGCCGGTCCGCCGTCGACGAAGCGCGATCTCCGTGACGTGGAGGCGATCCTGCCTTCGTCGCAGGAGGACGCGGCGGTGTTCTCGGCGGCGTTGATGGAGCTCGGCGCGTTGATCTGCACGGCCAAGAACCAGAAGTGCGCTGACTGCCCGTTGTTCGACGTGTGCGCGTGGCAGCTCGCCGGTCGTCCTGCCTACGCGGGTCCGGAGAAGAAGGTGCAGAAGTTCGCCGGCACCGATCGTCAGGTGCGCGGGAGGCTGCTGGACGTCCTGCGGGGCGCGCCCGGCCCGGTGCCCAAGGCGCAGCTCGACATCGTCTGGAACGACATCACGCAACGAGAGAAGTGCCTGGTCTCGCTGCTCGACGACGGTTTGGTCGAGCAGACGCGGGACGGCCTCTTCGCACTTCCTGGGGAGCACTGAGTTGCACGCGCTCGTGGCGTTCTTCGACGACGAAGCGGACAAGAAGGTCCGCGACCTGTGGCGGCGGATCGGCGTCAAGCCCGAGCACCCTCCGCACCTCACGTATGCCGTCGCGAGCACGATCGGTCCCAAGGTCCGCAAGGAGCTGCGGGAGGACCTGGAACGGCTCTGGATGCCGGACCTGTGGCTGCACACGCTCGGCACGTTCTCGACGGTCGACAACGTGCTGATGCTCGCCGCTGTGGTGGACAACGAGCTGCTCGCGGTCCACTCCGCGATCCACGACGTGCTGGCGAGCAACGTGAAGAACCCGAGCGCGTACTACCTGCCGGGCAACTGGGTACCGCACTGCACGCTGGCGCACGACATCGACGACGACGCGATGAAGGCCGCGTTCGCCGCGGCGTTCCCGGTCGAGCCGATCCGCGCGAAGGTCCGCGAGGTGTCGATCGTCGACACTCAGACCGGCGAGATCGACGTGCTCAAGAAGGCCTCCACGGCACCCCGGTAGACCCACGGCGCGGTCGCGTGCACGACGTGGCCCGCCTCCGGGACGTGCAGGTACCGGCCGTTCGACCTGCGCGCGGCCTCTTCCATCTGGTTCTTCCGCTGGCCGCCCTGACCAGCCTCGATGACCAGCGACGGGCATTTCACCCGGTCGATGAGATCCCAGTACGCCCGCGTGCCCCAATGGCCCGCGATCTCGTACAGGTCGTCCATCTCCGCGATCAGGTGCCATCCGTCCTCGCGTTCCTCGAAGTACTCGGCGAACACCTCCGCGCCGAAGTACGACGTGACGTGCGCGAGCGACTGGAACGGCACCGGCCACGCGTCGAAGAGCCACTTCCACTCGTCGACGGTCCTGCCCGTGTTGTCCGGGGCGAAGTCCTCGACCACAATCGCGCGCACCAGGTCAGGACGGGTCGCCGCGAGACACCACGCGTGCAGCCCGCCCATGGAGTGCCCGATCACCACAGCTGGTCCGAGGTCGAGGTCCTCGATGGCTTTCGCGGCGTCGGCGACGAAGTCCTCGGTGTGGAACGGTCCCCGCTGCGGGTTGCGGCCGTGCCCGCGTTGGTCGATGCCGACGACACGGCCGAACGGCTTGAGCCACTGCGCGACCGGCCACCACGCGGTGGCCCTGCTCATCAGGCCGTGCAGGAGCAGCACGCCTTGACCCGTTCCGCCGAACTCCACCACCGACACAGGGATGATTAACGCATGAAGGCCCGCCCGTACCTGATCGCCCTGGTGTTGCTCGTGCTCGTCGCCGGCCTGCTCGTCGTGTTCCGCACGCCGAGCAACGACCCGGCGAAGCAGGAACGTCAGGAGACGTCACCGCAGGCAACGGTGGAGGCCGGTGCGGGCGCGGGCGACGCGTACTACCCGACGGACGGCAACAGCGGCTACGACGTGACGCTGTACGACCTGGCGATCACGTACGACCCGTCGTCGAAGCAGTTGCAGGGGGTCGCCACGGTCACCGCTTCGGCTTCGGACGACCTGTCGCGCTTCAACCTCGACCTGGAGGGCCTGAAGGTCAGCGACGTGAAGGTCGGCGGGCAGCCCGCGAAGTTCGCGCAGGAGGGCGACCACGAGCTGGTGATCACGCCCGCTGCTCCGCTGGCGAAGGGCAAGCCGTTCACCGCGGTCGTCACCTACGGCGGCGAGCCCAAGACCGTCGAGGACGCCTCGCTGGGCCGCAGCGGCTGGCAGATCTCGTCGACCGGTGGCGCGTTCGCCGCAGGTGAGCCGCACTCCGCGACGTCGTGGTTCCCGGCCAACGACCACCCGCGCGACAAGGCCGCGTTCAAGCTCGCGGCGCGCGTGCCGGACGGCTGGACGGCGGTGTCGAACGGCCTCGAGGGCCCGGTGACGCGTGACGGCGGCTGGACGACGTTCAACTGGTCGGAGGAGACGCCGCTCGCGACCTACCTGGCCACCGTGGCGATCGACAAGTTCGAGATCGTGCGCGGGAAGCTGCCGAGCGGGGCGCCCGTGCTGGACGCCTACGCGCCCGGCACGGCGGCGGAGAAGAAGCCGATCCAGGCGCGGCTGCCCGAGATCCTGTCGTACCTGGAGACGAAGTTCGGCCCGTACCCGCAACGCGCGGCCGGCAGCATCTGGGTGGCGGACAAGATCGGGTTCTCGCTGGAGACCCAGACGCGGCCGACCTACGCGTCGTGGGCGGATCTCGAGACCGTGGTGCACGAGAACGCGCACCAGTGGTTCGGCGACTCGGTGACGATCTCGAACTGGGCGGACATCTGCCTGAACGAGTGCCTCGCGTCCTACTCGCAGTGGCTGTGGCTGGAGAAGGGCGGCACGAACCTCGACGAGCGCTACCGCGGCCGCGTCGACGAGCTGCGGACCAAGTCGTCGTTCTGGGCGCCGAAGCTCTACGACATGGGCAAGGGCAACGAGTTCCGGGGCGTCTACGACAAGGGCATCATGGCGATGCACGCGCTGCGCAAGCAGGTCGGGGACGACGTGTTCTTCAAGGCGCTGCAGTCGTGGACCTCTTCGCACCGCAACGGCAACGCGTCGTGGCCGGAGTTCGAGAACCACTTCAAGCAGGCTTCCGGTCAGAACCTGGACGGGTTCTTCGCGGCCTGGTTCCGCGGATCGGGCATTCCGGAAGATCAGTACCTGCTGCCTGTCGGTGTTCGTCGCTAGGCTGGGTCATATGGCAGTCGTGAAGATCAATGCGATCAAGGTCCCCGAGGGCAACGGCCCCGAGCTGGAGAAGCGCTTCGCCGCCCGCCTCGGCGCGGTCGACGACCAGCCCGGCTTCCTCGGCTTCGAGCTCCTGCGCCCGGTCGCGGGCGAGGACCGCTACTTCGTCGTGACGCACTGGGAGACCGACGCGGACTTCGTGGCGTGGCGCGACGGCCAGGCCGGTGCGGCCGCGCACTCGGGTGAGCGCGCGCGTCCCGTTTCCTCCGGTGCCGATCTGCTGGAGTTCGAGGTAGTGCTCGGGAGCAAGCCCAAGCAGTGATCGACCAGTCCTACGACAGTGCCTACGATCGGGCCGCTGAGCTGATCGCCGGCGCGGACGCGTTGCTCGTCTGCGCCGGTGCCGGCATCGGGGTCGACTCGGGGCTGCCGGACTTCCGCGGCACCGAGGGTTTCTGGCGGGCCTATCCGCCGTACGAGCGCCTCGGGCTGAAGTTCGAGGAGATCGCGGACCCGGTGCACTTCGCCGACGATCCGCCGCTCGCGTGGGGGTTCTACGGCCATCGGCTCGGCCTGTACCGCTCGACCGTGCCGCACGAGGGCTTCTCGATCCTGCGCTCGTGGGGTGCACGCGTCTTCACGTCCAATGTGGACGGCCAGTTCCAGAAGGCGGGGTTCACCGACGTCGCCGAGGTCCACGGGTCGATCCACCACGTCCAGTGCGTGGAACCGTGCACCGACGAGGTCTGGGAGTGCTCGTTCGACGTTCTTGTGGACCCGGTTTCGATGCGCGCGGTCGGGCCACTGCCGTCGTGCCCCTCGTGCGGCGGCCTGGCGCGGCCCAACATCCTGATGTTCGGCGACTGGGGCTGGGTGCCGCACCGCAGCCAGGCTCAGCTCGACGCGCTGACGTCGTGGCGGCGCTCGGTGCAGAACCTGGTGGTGATCGAGATCGGCGCCGGAACCGCGGTGCCGACCGTGCGGCGGCAGGCCGAGCTCGCGTCGGCGTCCACCGGTTCGTTGATCCGGATCAACGTCCGCGAGCCTGAGGTGAGGCACGGCCGCGGTGTGTCGCTGCCGGTCGGGGCTCTGGAAGCGCTCAGAGCTTTGGCACGACGAACTGCGTGACGACGGCCCGGTGGTCGCTGCCGGGCACGTCGAACACGTCCAGCGTGTCGACCGGGCAGCGCGGGTCCACCAGCACGTGGTCGATGGTGACCGGCGGCGGCCAGATGCCGCTGTTGCTCGGCCAGGTGTGGATCAGCCCCTTGCCGACCTGGTCGGCGGCGTCCACATAGCCCTTGTTGAGCAGCCGCGTCATGCCGACGTGGTCGAGCGTGGCGTTGAAGTCACCCGCGAGCACCCTGATCGCGCCGGTGGAGTCGGGGCTGGGCAGCCCGGCCAGCTCCCGTTGCCATGCCTCCGGCCCCTCGGTCACGACCGGCGGCAACGGGTGCACCGAGACGACCTCGATGTCCTTGCCCGGCAGGTCGACCAGCGCCCCTGCCTGCTGCAACGTGCCCGGCGGCGTGAGATCCCTGCGCGTCAGCGGGTACTTCGACGCGATACCGCTGCCCGACCCACCGGGCTCGGCGCTGAAGACCCGGCTCGGCAGCACCTGGTCGAGCCCCGCCCGTTCGAGATCCCGCACCATGTCCGGCGTCAGCTCCTGCATCGTCAGGATGTCGACGTTGCGGGCCTTGGCCTCGCGCACGATCGCCTCGGCGTCCGCCATGCCGACGAGCAGGTTCGCGCTCATCACCCGGACCTGCTGCCCCACCCCGTTCGGCCGCGAGTCGGGAAACGCCCGCGGCACCACGTTCGCGACCAGCACAATCGCCACCAGGGTCATCGTCAGCCCGACGACCCACCTCTTGCGTGCGAGCGCGAACAGCCCGATGAGCAACCCCGCGACCGTGATGTACGGAATGAGCGAGGTCGCGGCGATCATGTACCGCGTGCCGTCGATGCCGAGCAGCCTGACCATGGCCGCCGCGACGAACGCCATCGCGCACACGACCAGCAAGAACGTGGCAAAACCACTTCTGCGCGGCTTCACCTCGGTGGTCACCACGTCGTGCAGTGTCGCCGAGTGCTCGTCAGTCTCCGGTGTGGTCCCCACAGCACTAGGACGGCCGGCCGCGGGGTTCCGTTGCGTGCCGGGATTGTCAGACCCCTCCGCCATGCTGACGTCATGGGTGCCAAAGACTGGATGCTCTTCTACGCGTCCGACGACGTCAGCAAGGTCCTGCGCTCGTCTCCGGAGATCGACCGTGAGGCCACCTCCGCGCTGGTCTCACGGCTCTACCCGTCGCACGACATCCGTCCGATGGCCGACGGCTCCCTGTACGACGCCAACCCGCCTGAGGGCGAGGTCTACGCCGCCGTCTTCCCGGGCCTCTCGATCGTCTGCACCTGGGACGCCGCTGGTGACGCCCCGACCGAACTGGATCCGCGCTTCGTCCGCGAAGCCGCCGGCCGCACGTTGTACCTGCACGCCATGCACAGCGTCGTCGACTTCTTCGCCTACGCGATCTGGTCGCCCGACGGCTCCGTCCGCCGCGCGTTCAGCCTCTCCCCCGACAGCGGCGTGATCGAGGACGTCGGCGCGCCCCTGCCGTTCGAGGAGAAGTACCTGGCGGGCGATCGGGAGTTCCTCGAAAGCCTCGACGAGGACGACGAGTACCCGTTCCGCTTCCACCCGCTCGACCTGGCGGAGGCGGCGCTGCGTTCGTTGTTCGGCTTCAACTTCGAGGGCGTCTACGAGGACGGCGACCCGAACCTGGAGGAGATCGTGCTGGCGGGCTACGCCGTCACGCCGCGCTGACTCAGAGCGCTGCGGCAGGGTTCCGAGGCTCCACGCCGGGTATGAGGTCGAGCGTTTCCAGGATCATGTCGACACCGAAGAGGAGTTCGTCAGGTCGGATCGGTCCCGAGCTTTCCGTGTGGACGAACCCGTCCTCGAAGTCGAGAGTGAAGAACTCCAGCCGAACTCGCCGCTGTGCCAAGGGAATCGTGGCGACCTCGATCCACTGCTCGAAGAACACCTGCCCAGCGCCGAACAGAGGACCTCGCACGAGGGAGGCCTCGGTCACGCGAACGCGCCACGGGCCGCACTGGAACTCGAGGGTCAGGCCGGGCTTGTGCAGGGCGCGCTGGAGGGCCGGCGACCAGGCGCTCGCCTCTCCGGGACCGAGCACCTTGCCGTCGAGGCTTTCCGCGAGGGGTGTGAGGGACGGGATGTGCGCGTCCGCTGCCTTCGCGCGTGCCTTGGCCCGCTGGGGATCGCGGAGCACGAGGGCCGTGATCACCGTGACCGCGACGATGATCCCGAGGATTTCCAAGTGCCCCTCCAAAGCTCTGTGCCCCTTCAACTCGCCATGGGCACCGGTCGTGAAAGGAAAGACGAGAACGGCCCCCAAGCCAAGCCTGGGGGCCGTTCTCGTGTACTTGCTAGATCACTCGGTCTCGGCCGCCGGGGCGTCCTGCGGCTCGCTGACGGCCGGAGCCGCCAGGTCGACCGGCGGGGCGTCCGGCACGCGGTTCGGCTTGGCCTCGCCGCGGAAGACGAACTTCGCCTTGTCGTGGTCGTCGGACACGCCGTCCCAGCCCTCGACGTCGGTGATGATGATCTGGCCCGGCTGGATCTCGCCGAACAGGATCTTCTCCGACAGGGTGTCCTCGATCTCGCGCTGGATCGTCCGGCGCAACGGGCGGGCGCCCAGCACCGGGTCGAAGCCGCGCTTCGCGAGCAGCATCTTCGCGCGATCCGTGAGCTCGATCGCCATGTCCTTGTTCTTCAGCTGCGTCTCGACGCGGGCGATCATCAGGTCCACCATCTTGATGATCTCGTCCTGAGTCAGCTGGTGGAAGACGATGATGTCGTCGATGCGGTTGAGGAACTCGGGGCGGAAGTGCTTCTTCAGCTCGTCGTTGACCTTGTTCTTCATGCGCTCGTAGTTGGACGCGGTGTCCTGACCCGAGGTGAAGCCGAGGCCGACTGCCTTGCTGATGTCGGACGTGCCCAGGTTCGACGTGAAGATGATGACGGTGTTCTTGAAGTCCACCGTCCGGCCCTGACCGTCGGTCAGGCGGCCGTCCTCCAGCACCTGGAGCAGCGTGTTGTAGACCTCCTGGTGGGCCTTCTCGATCTCGTCGAACAGCACGACGGAGAACGGCTTGCGGCGCACCTTCTCGGTGAGCTGGCCGCCCTCTTCGTAGCCGACGTAACCGGGAGGGGCACCGAAGAGCCGCGACGCGGTGTACCGGTCGTGGAACTCGCCCATGTCGATCT
>JAVXWK010000055.1:0-8028 GCA_032230575.1 Pseudonocardiales bacterium
CAGGCCGCCAGTCACCTGCGGACGGACACGGCGACGGGATCGCGTAGGACGCCTTCGGGGCGGCCGCGGTCGGCTGCGTGGCGTCGTAGACGTAGAGCTTCTTGTCGCCCAGGTTGACGACGTAGAGTTCGCTGCCGTCCTCGGACACGTCGATGTCGCCGAGGCTTTGCGTACCCGGTACCGCGAAGAAACCACCGTCGAAGTTGGCCTGGTGGTTGTGCTTGGCGGCACCGGCGTTGGGCACGGTGGCGAACACCGTCGTCGCACCGCCCGCGGCAGGCGTGACGTAGATGGCGCCGGCACCACCGGGACCGTAGTTGGTGAGCCGCTTCGCGAACGCGGCGGAGAACAGCCGCTTGTCCTGCTTGCGGTAAGCGAGACCGAAGACCGTTCCGGTGGCACCCTGGTTCGCGACCTGGGCCGGCGCGGAGTCGGTGCCACGCGCGGTGAACGGCAAGGTCACCAGCGACCGCGCCGAGTCGTTCACCATGCTCTTGCCGTCACGGTCACGCGTCGCCCGCTGACACCCCGTGGCCAGAACCGGGTTCGCCTGGCAGTAGTCCGCCGGATTCCACAGACCCGTGGTGACGGTGACGTTCTTACCACCGGACACGTCGACGAACATGGTGTTGCTCTCGAGCGTGCCGCCCGCGGGAGCCGGCACCAGCGTGCTGCCCGCAGGCGGGTTCACCTGCACGCGGTACTTGCCGCCGCTCACCGGGCCGAGACCGACCGCAACGCTGCCGGCCGCGTCGGTCGTGCCGGTCGCGGTCTTGCCGGCGGCGTCGGTGACGAGCACCGGGGCGCCCTGGACCGGTACCTCGACAGCGGCGTCGAAGTTGCCGTTGCCGTTGACGTCCCGGATGACCTTGACGGTCAGCGAGCCGTCGCCGGGACCGGCGTGCGCTGTCGGTATGACCACGGCGGACGAAGCAACCACCAACGCGGCGAGCGCGACGGCGAGCGGTCGTTTCACGAATTCGCTCCTAGACAGCAGGGACGGGGGCACACACTGCGGGAATCTGGAAAATGCCACCGTTTCCGCAGGTCCGCTTGCCGTAAGCCACTTGCGCGCAGTCGCTTGTCACACTTCTTGGTGAAGTTGCCTCGCGAGGTTGGTCGCTTGATTACGGTTTCATGTGGCTCTCCGTAGAACGCCATTTCACTTTTTGGTGAATCCCATACCACTTCCGATGAATCAGGTTTAGGCGGATCCGTTGCAGTGTGCAACTGTCCACATGGGAGGTTCGCTCTACTGGGTCATTCGTGTGTGTGGAGGTGACAGCTTGACCGCATGGCCCATGAGGCTGAACGGGTGAACATGTGCATCGGACTCAGCCTTTCCTGGTTTCAACGCCTGTCACCGGTGAAGGTCGCCTGCGGGTGGTGAACGACCCGCGCGGACGCTGAAGGGAAGGCCGTTGAGCACACCGGAGCCGGATCAGGGCTTCGCGGAGTTCTTCCGCACCTGCCTGCCGATGGTGACGAGGACGCTGACGGCGCTGAACGGCGACACACG
This sequence comes from Pseudonocardiales bacterium, assembly GCA_032230575.1. GTDB lineage: Bacteria > Actinomycetota > Actinomycetes > Mycobacteriales > Pseudonocardiaceae > Lentzea. Next base: position 1,520 of record JAVXWK010000055.1, read on the forward strand.
CGTCGTGGACGACATCGCGCAGGACGCTTTGGTGATAGCGCGGCGCCGTTGGCACGACATCCACTCGTACGACAAGCCCGAGGCGTGGGTGCTGAAGGTCGCCATCAGGCTGATGCGACGGTGGCAGCAGCGGCACCAGCTGGAGACTCCATTGGTCGCTGTGGTGGACGTGGTCGAGCAGGTCCACGAGGTGGAGGCAGTGCACACGGCGTTGCGCTCACTGTCCCCCCGGCACCGCGAGGCCGTGGCGTTGCACCACCTGCTCGGCTACCCGGTCAGCGAGATCGCCTCGGTGCTGCTGGTCAGCGAGTCGACCGTGCGCACGCACCTCACCCGTGGCCGCGCCGAGCTGCGACGGATTCTCGGAGGTTCCGATGAGTGAGCGGCTGTTGCACGAGTTCGAGGTGGACGAGGCGGTGGAGGGGTTTTACCGCCGGGGTGAGGATCTTGAACGCGCCGGGAACCTCCGTGAGGCCGCTCAGTGCTTCCGCCTGGTCGCCGACCACGGCCTCGGGGACGCTGCCGTGCGACTGGCCGGGTTGCTGTTCGCGCTGGGAGAGACGGCGGAAGCTCAGCGCTGGCACGAGGTCGCGGTGGCCGACGGGTTCGACTCGTCGTTGGTGCGGACGGATGTCGCTGTACGGCAGGAGTTCCTGGAGCACGCGGCTCGGATCACGGTGGGGGCGCCGACGTTCGACTGGGTGCCTTCCTCTGTTCCGGTCGGATCGCTCGACGTTGCCGACGTGCGAGCGCGGACTTCGGCACTGCGGACGTTGGACCAGCGATACGGCGGAATCGTCTGCCACGCCTTGGTGGTGGAGCACCTCGCCCGGGTCGAGCCGTTCATCGTGGTCGGTGACGCGGCACTGTGGACGTCCATCGCGGAGGTCCACGAGCTGGCCGGCTGGACCGCGTTCGACAGCGGCATGCCAGGTGTCGCGGTGCCCTGCTTCTCGCGCGCGCTGACGTTGGCGCGACAGGCGGAGAACGAGTCGCTCATCGCCTCGGTGCTGACGCGCGCGGGCCGGATGTTCCTGCACCACAACGCACCTGACGACGCGTTGAAGGCGTTCCAGCTGGGATTCGTGGCGGCGCACAACTCGTGGACGGACCGGCGAGACCTCTCGGATCCTTCCACGGCCATCGCTTCGCTCACCACAAAGGTTGGCACATATGACTCCTCGCACGTCCGGGCCCACGTCCTCGCGCTGACGGCGTTGGCGCGCAACCATCTCGCACTCGGCGACGCCCAGGCCGCGCTTTCTTTTGCCGCTGAGGCCGTGACAACGTCCGCGAACCTGCGTTCAGCGCGCGCCGACGACCAGCTGCGGTGGCTCGATCTTGAAGCTCGCGCCGCCGGTGCATCCGTGCTGGTGGAGCAGATCTCGGCCCATTTCGCGCGCTCTGGCTGACGTTTTCACCCGATCCGGGCCGATACACGCGTGCACGCGAACAGGTAGGTTCTGCGCCATGGCCGAGCCTTTTTCGTGGGTGCCCGCAGGAATCAACACGGACGTGCCGAGCGCCGCGCGCGTCTACGACTTCCTGTTGGGAGGTGGCCACAACTTCGCCTCGGACCGCATGGTCGGCGAGAGGGTCCTGCAGGTCCTGCGCGACGGCCGCGCCATCGCCTCGTCGAACCGCTCGTTCATGCGCCGCGCCGTCCTGCTGATGATGGAGCAGGGCATCACCCAGTTCCTCGACCTCGGCTCGGGCATCCCGACGGTCGGCAACGTCCACGAGATCGTGCAGGCCGAGAACCCCGACGCGCGCGTGGTCTACGTGGACTACGACGAGGTCGCGGTCTCGCACAGCCAGCTCATCCTGGAGGGCAACGACAACGCGGGCGTCGTCCAGGCCGACATGTGCAGGCCGGACGATGTCCTCGCCGACCCGGTCGTCAAGAGCCTGATCGACTTCACCAAGCCCGTGGGCCTGCTGATGGTCGCCGTCCTGCACTTCGTCTCGGACGAGAAGGGCCCTGCCGAGGTGGTCGCCCGCTACCGCGACGCCATGCCGCCCGGCAGCCTGATCGCGTTGTCGCACCTGACCGCGGACTTCAAGCCCGACGAGATGGGCGCGGTCGTCGCGGCCATGAAGCACAGCCGCGACCCGATGTACTTCCGTTCCCGCGCGGAGTTCGAGCCCATGTTCGCGGGCTTGGAGATCCTCCAGCCGGGCGTCGTGCCGGCGCCGTCGTGGCACCCGGAACTCGGCCCGGCCGGAGAAGGTGGCCCGGAGGACGTCTACGTGGGCCTCGCCCGCAAGCCCTGAACGATGAACGGCGCATTTGTCCACCTGAGGTGGACAAATGCGCCGTTCATCGTTTTAGCGGAACTTCCAGGCCTGCGCCGCGGAACCGTTGCAGGACCAGATGTTCAGCCGCGTGCCCGGAGTCGTCGACGCGGCTGGGTCGTCCAGGCACAGCCCTGACTGCGGGTTCTGCACGGACCCGTCGGACCGCACGCGCCACTGCTGCGCGCCGGTGCCGTTGCACTCCCACAGCTGGACGATCGTGCCGTTGGTGGTGCCGCTGCCGTTGACGTCGAGGCACTTGCCGGCGATGGCGATGGTGCCGTCGGCGACGACTCGCCACTTCTGGGCGTAGGAGTTGTTGCACGTCCAGATCTGCACCGCGTTGCCGTTGGCGGTGTCGCCGTTGTTGTTGTCCAGACAGAGGGTTGAGGCGGCAGCGAGCTGCACGGAACCGGCGCCGGACGGGTGGCGGTCGGCCGGGAGCGCCGGGGTGTTGCGGTGGTAGAAGTCGACGGCCAGGTAGGTCGGGGACTTGCGGGCCGCGGGTTCGCAGAAGCGCCGGGCGCGGTCGACGGCCTTGGAGTTGTCGGTGGCGACCGTGCCCTCCATCGGGACGTCGCGGAAGTGGTTCATCACGAACAGCGGGCGGAAGCCGGCTTCCGTGGCGGTCAGCGGCTTCTCACCCCAGCGGGAGTAGCAGGACCAGTCGGACGCACCGGTGCCGGAGCCCATCGACCAGTAGTTCTCGACGGTCCAGTCCTTCTGGTAGAGCACGCCGGAGTCCTCGCGGCCGTCCTTGCCGTGGTCGGTGAAGATGAGCAAACGCTTGCCGGACGCCCTCATCTGGGACAACGTCGGCCAGCCGTTCTCGCGTACGCCCTCGGCGCGGTAGAGGACGTTGTTGAGGCCGTTGACCGACGCGAGAGAGGAACGCAGCGTGTTGGCGTCGACGTAGTCCTCGAGGAACACGGTGACGATCTCGGTCGGGTGCGAGCTGAGGAAGTCGACCATCCGCTGCAGGTCGATGCCCAGTGCGACCGGGCGGCTGACCAGGGTGCAGCTGTTGTGGCAGAGGATCGCGCCGTCGGGCGTCTGGTGGATGTCGAGCATGAAGCCGCGGACACCGTCGTTGAGCTGCTGCACGATGCCGCGGGACTGGTTCGGGGCGATGTTGCCGAAGGTGAAGCCGCCGTCGACGCCGTTCGCGTAGGCGTTGTGGGCGGTCAGGAACGTCATCTCGTCCAGGCGCGGGTCGTTCGGTGGCTGGACGCGGACCGGGTTGACCGGGGTCAGGAACCACGTGTCGGTGCCGGTGCCGACGCGGACCTGGTCGGTGCCGGACGCGATCAGGTACCGGTCCGCGCCGGGATCTTTCAACCTGTAGCGGTCCTGGTCGTCGAGGGTGGCGACCCACTGGGCGTCCGCGCTCGAGCAGCTGACCATCTGGGCAGAGTCGCCGGAGCGGCCGAGACACTGGCCGCCCTCGGCGAGGGTGCTGCCGTTCCAGGTGAACTGCTGGCGGTCCTCGTTGCCCTTCGGGCGATGCTGGACCACGGACGAGCCGGAGACGGCGGCGTTCTGGCCGGTCACGGCGCTTTGCAGGTAGTACGAGCCGTTGGGTGCCGCCTGCGCGTCGACAGGGACGAGCAGCAGCGACAACAGCGCGAGTGCAGGGATGATGCGCATGGGGTGAAGGCTCACGGATGGACGTGAACGTGAAAAGACTTCACACCGAAATCCGTCCAAACCGAGACATCTGTGGTCCGGACCACAAAACCTGATGCAGCGGACGACGGGCTTGAGGGGGTTTCCCGAGCCGTAAGAGTTCATGGACAACGAAGGGGGCGGCGTGGGGTTCGACCAGTTCGTCGCTGAGCGGCTTGACCGGCTGTTGGGGTACGCCACGGCGATCACCTGCGACAAACACCTGGCGCAGGACATCGTGCAGAACGTGCTCATGCGCGCGCAGCACAAGTGGGAACGCATCGGAGCGATGGACGCTCCCTATCTCTACGTGAAGCGCATGGTGACCAACGACTACCTGTCGTGGCGGCGCCGCAAGGCCGCGCGGGAGATCGCGGTGGAACGCTCGGAGCTCGCCAAGCACGTGCCGTCTCAAGCCGACCCGGCTGATGCGCACGCCGAACGCGAGGCCATGCGCGCGCGGATCGCCGTGTTGCCGCGCAAGCAACGCGCGGCGTTGGTGATGCGGTTCTACGAGGACTGCTCCGACGCGGAGATCGCACAGGTGCTCGGGTGCGCGGAATCCACCGTGCGCAGCCAACTCTCTCGCGCGCTGCAGACGTTGCGCGCCCACGAAATCGCCCGGTCCGCCACCCTGGGGGTGCACTCATGAACGACCTGATCCGCTCGGCCATCGCAGCGGAGGCCGAGGAGCGTGTCGACTCCCGGACCGTGCTGGCCGAACTGCACAAGCGCAAGGCCCGCAAGCCGTTCGGCCTGATCGTCGGCGTCGCGACGCTGACCGTGGCTGCTGCTGCGGCGGCCGTCCTCATCCCGACGGCCATCAAGAAGACCGACGCGACGCCGGCGACGAACCCGACGCCCGCACCGGCCAACGCGCAGAACGTGCTGCTGCTCGGCGTCGACGACGTCGGCAACACTGACGCGATCGTGTACGCGCATTTCAACGCGGACGGCTCGGTGAGCGTGGTGTCGTTGCCGCGAAACGTGCGAGTCGGCGACGAGCAGCTCTACGGCCAGTTCAAGGCGGACCCGAAGAAGCTGACCGGCGCCGTCGAGACGCTGACCGGCACCAAGGTCGACCACTACGCCGCGATCAAGATGTCCGAGTTCGGCAGGATCGCGCAGGTCGTCGGTGGAGTCGAGGTGTGCTTGACCGCACCGGCGAAGGACAGGAACAGCGGCGTCGACCTGCCCGCGGGCAAGTCGACCATCATGGGTGACCAGGCACTCGCGTTCCTGCGTCAGCGCATGGGCCTGGAGATGGGCGACCTGGACCGGACCAGGCGTCACCAGGCGTTCCTCACCGGGCTCGCGGCGAAGATCACCAAGGACAACGCGCTGACCCTCGCCCGCGAGATCAGCAAGACGATCCAGGTCGACGCGGGGTGGGACGTGGTGGAGTTCGCCCAGCGGTTCCAGGGCCCTGTCAAGATCCAGGCCGCGACCCTGCCGGTCGAGGAACCGCCCGCCCACAACGGACCGGCCTACCTGGTCGCCGATCCGGGGGTGGCGAAGACGTTCGTCGGGAACCAGTTCGCCGGCAACGGGGCGGTCCAGGACGCGTGCGTGAACTGACGTTCACACCAATGGAGCATCAAGTCGCCCGGATGCGGTGTCGATGACCAGCATGTAGCCCGCCGAACGGCCGCTACGATCAATTCGTGCGTGAACCACTTGAACGTGACTCCGAGATCGCGCACATTCGTGAAGCTCTCGACGCAGCCACCCGTGGTGAGGGTCGCGTCGTCGTCATCGAGGGCCGTGCCGGAATCGGCAAGACCAGGCTCGTGCACGAGTGCCGTGAGCTGGCCAAACAGCGTGGATTCGGTCGTCTGCAGGCGGTGGGCGACGCCCTGGAGAGCGCCATGGCGTGGGGCGTCGTCCGGCAGATGGTCGAGCGGTCGGTGTCGCGGTACTCGGGCGAGATCCGGGAGAAGATCCTGGCCGGGCCGTCCGGCGCGGCGCTGAGGGCACTCGACGACGCGGCGCTGGATCCGAGCGAGGCCGAGTTCGCGCGCACGTTGCACTCGTTGTGGTGGGTCGCGGTGGACCTCTCCTCCACCCGCCCGCTGCTGATCACGGTCGACGACGCGCACTGGGCCGACCTGTCGTCGCTGCAGTTCCTCGTCTACCTGTCGCGGCGGATCGCGGACCTGCCGATCGCGCTGGTCGTCGCGACCAGGCCGGCGGACAACTCCGGGCCGCTCGCCCAGCTCAGCGTGTCTGCGGACCGGTTGCTGCCGCGCCCGCTCACCACCGAAGCCCTCGAAGTGCTGGTCGATGGCCATCCCGAGGTCGTCAAGGCCCTGCACGCGGCGAGCGGCGGCAACCCGTTCCTCACCGAGGTGCTGGTCGACGAGTTGAAAGCCCTCGGGCTGCCGCTCGAAGCAGCGGAAACGGCGACGAAGATCGGCGGGCTCGGGCCCAGCACCGTCTTCCGCGCCACGCTCGGCCGACTCCCCGCGAACGCCGTGGCGCTCGCGGGTGCGATCGCCGTCCTCGGCTCGCACGCCGATCCGTGGCAGGCCGCCACTCTCGCGGACGTC
>JAVXWK010000077.1:0-3309 GCA_032230575.1 Pseudonocardiales bacterium
CGCGACCAGCTGGAACACGCTCGCCACCACGAAGGACGTGCCGTAGCTCCAGACGTCGGCAGCCTTGCCGAGCGCCGGTTGGATCACGACCCCTCCGCTGCTGCCCATCAAGGAGTCGAACGAGAGAACGGTGGCCCGCTGCTGCGACGGGATCATGTCGTTGAGGTAGGCCTGCCGGATCGGCAGGATGGCCGCGAACAGCAGACCGGACAGGGCGAGCAGCAGGAGGGCAAGCCAGAAGCTGTCCACCAGCCCGAGCAGTGCCAGCACGACGCAGCTCGCGAACGTGCCCCCGATGAGGGCCGTCGTCCGCTTGCGGAACAGCCCGCGGATCCTCGACGCCGTCCAGCCTCCGACGATCTGTGAGCCCGCCATGATGGCCGCTGCCAACCCGGCGATCGAGTAGGCGTTCGGGTCGCCGTACAGGTCGAGCAGGTAGGGCTGCAGCGCGTAGAAGACGTAGATGCTGACGCCCATGGTGAACGGTGCGGCGAGCATGACGAAGCGCACCGGTCGGTTGCCGAGCCCCTGGGTGATCGAGGCGGACAGGATGGCCTTCGCCTCCTGGAGGGGATGCGACGCGGGACGGGGGGTGAAGCCGACGTCCTTCATGACGCGCGACGCCAGGACGAACATCGCCATCAGCACACCGACCCGCATGAGGAACGGCACGCCGAGCGTCGTGAGCTGCGCGACGACGCCGCCGAGCACGGAGCCGCCGAGCATCGCGATGCCGGTCACCATCTGGCCGCGACCGAACACCGGCTCGAGCGGACCGTCGTAGGCATTGGCACGCAACGCGTCCACCAGCCACGCCTCGACGGCGCCGGAGAAGAACGTGAACCCCAGGCCGATGAGGATGGAGACGAGTGCCCAGGCCCAGAACGGCGCCTTGAGCTGCCACAGCATGTAGTAGAGAAGCGTCGAGCCGGCCAGCGTGAGAGTGCCGAGGAGGTACGACGCACGCCGGCCCACGGTGTCGGCGATGACACCCGTCGGCACCTCGAACAGAACCATGCCAGCCGTGAAGAACGCGTTCGCAGCAAAGGCCTCGAAGTTGCTGAGACCGGCGTCGAGAAGGAACAGCGTGTTGATGCCCCAGATGAACGAGGCCGCGAGCGTGTTCCCGAGCATCAGGGTCAGGTAGATGCGCTGGACCTGGCGGGCGTTCTCGTTCATGGCGGAACCACCATTGCATGATCGTGGCTGGCTGAGGGGTCAGGCGGGATCCGTCTGGTCGTCGGGCTCGAACGGGATGACGAGCTGCCGGAGTAACGCTGACAGTGTGTCCTGTTGTTTCGGGCTCAGCCCTGCGAGCAGCTCGCGTTCGCGGTCGAGCAGGTCGGCCAGAGCCGCGTCACCGCGCGCCTTGCCCTGCGCCGTCAGCCGCACGTGCACGCCACGCCGGTCGTTCGGGTCGGGCCGGCGCTGCACCAGGCCGCGCGCCTCCAGCCGGTCGATCCGGTTGGTCATCGTCCCCGAAGTGACCAGGGTCTGCGCGAGCAGCTGGCCGGGGGAGAGGACATAGGGGTCACCGGCGCGGCGCAGCGCGGCGAGCACGTCGAACTCCCCCACCTCGAGGCCGTGCTCGGCGAACGCGGTACGGCGGGCACGGTCGAGGTGGCGGGCCAGCCGGGTCAGCCGGCTGAGGACCTCAAACGGCCCCACGTCCAGGTCGGGCCGTTCCCGCCGCCAGGCGGCGACCAGGCGATCGACCTCGTCCTGCACGCTCGGCTCCTGACTCGTCGGCCGCTAGAGATTATCGACGCCGAGTCTCTTGACATCAAGAGACAGTGGGTGGCACGTTATCTCGACGTCAAGATAACGGAGCGAGGCGGTGACCGGATGAAGTGGGACCCGGCGCAGTACCTGCGGTTCGCCGACGAGCGCGGCCGCCCCTTCCAGGACCTGATGGCCAGAGTGGGCAGCCCGGGCGAGATCGCCCCGTCGTACGTCGTGGACCTCGGTTGTGGGCCCGGCAACCTCACCGCGGGGCTAGCCGATCGCTGGCCGGGGGCCGACATCGAGGGCGTGGACAGCTCCGCCGAGATGATCGAGCAAGCACAACGGGACAACGCCCGGGACGGCGTGCGCTTCTCGGTCGGCGACCTGCGCGACTGGGCGCCGTCGCGGCCGGTGGACGTGCTCACCAGCAACGCGACGCTGCAATGGGTGCCGGAGCATCTTGGGCTTCTCGAGCGCCTGGTCGGGTTCATCGCTCCCGGCGGATGGCTCGCCTTCCAGGTGCCCGGCAACTTCGGGGAGCCGACGCACACCGAGCTCGCGGCCGTGCGGACCTCGCCGCGGTGGCAATCGGTGCTCGGAGATCTCGACCTCCCGCAGCCGGCCGTGGAGGAGCCGGTGACGTACGTGCGACGGATGACGGAGCTCGGCTGCTCCGTCGACGCGTGGGAGACGACGTACCTGCAGGTGCTCCCCAGTCCGGACGCGGTGCTCGAGTGGATGAAGGGCACGGGGCTGCGGCCGGTGCTCTCGGCGCTGGACGGGGACCAGCAGCAGGAGTTCGTCGCGGAGTACGCCGAGCGGTTGCGCGCGGCCTATCGGCAGCGGAGCTTCGGCACGGTGCTGCCGTATCGCCGAATCTTCGTCGTCGCCCAGACCCCGGCTACTCGGGGCGCGGGCTGATCGTCGGTGAGCCCTCGAGCCCGGAGAGCCCGTTGTAGGCGAGGTTGACCAGGTGCGCCGCGACGACGGCCTTGCCGGGCTTTCGGGCGTCGAGCCACCACTGGCCGGTGAGGGCCACCATGCCGACGAGCATCTGGGCGTACATCGGGGCGTTCTTCGGGTCGAAGCCGCGCTCCTTGAACTGGTTGACCATGATGTGCTCGACCTGGCTGGCGGCGTCGCTGATCAGGCTCGCGAAGGATCCGGTCTGCTGGGCGACCGGCGAGTCGCGAACCAGGATGCGGAACCCGTCGCTCGACGACTCGACGTAGTCGAGCAGCGCGAAGGCCGCCCGCTCGAGGAGCTGGCGAGGACTGCCGGTGCTGGTCAGGGCACCGGTGATGGCGGCGAGCAGCTTGCTCATCTCGCGGTCGACGACGACGGCGTACAGGCCTTCCTTGCCGCCAAAGTGCTCGTAGACCACCGGCTTGGACACACCGGCTTGGAGCGCGATCTCCTCCACGGACGTTGCGTCGAAGCCCTTCTGCGCGAACAGGGAACGCCCGACGTCGAGCAGCTGCTCGCGTCGCTCCTTGCCGGTCATCCGCAGCCGGCCGTCACGCTTGGGGGTCCTCGAGGCAGGGATGCTTGCGGAGTCACTCACCCGGCCATCATGCCGGGTCG
>JAVXWK010000103.1:0-16880 GCA_032230575.1 Pseudonocardiales bacterium
CGACGATCGACCACGCCTGCGCGACCCGGTTGAGCTTCTCGTAGTGCGCTCCCCAACCAGTGTATTTAGGCACCCTGACATCAATGAGGATCTCGTTCGGAGCCAGCGCGGTCTCGAAGTAGTCCACGAAGAACTCCGACGCCGGCACCTCACGACGGCCATCAGGACCAGCGATGATCATCACCGCGTCCAGGGCCAGCACAGGAGCCAGCAGGTCGCCCGCAGGGTCCGCGTGGCACAACGAGCCGCCGAACGTGCCGCGGTGGCGGACCTGCGGATCAGCCACCGTGTCCGTGACCAGCTTCAACAACAACGCGTGGTCATGGATCACATGGTCGCGCTGCACCTCGTAGTGCGTGGTCATGGCACCGATGAACAACGAGTCGCCGTCGTCACGCACACCCGTCAGCTCGGTCAGACCGCCGATGTCGATCAACGCCGTCGGCGCCGCCAGTCGCATGCGCAGCACCGGCACGAGCGACTGCCCGCCCGCGATGATCTTCGCGTCCTCGCCCTCCTCGGCGAGCATCCGCACGGCTTCGTCCACAGTGGACGGGAACAGGTACTTGAACTCCGCCGGGATCACGACTGACCTCCCTGCGAGTCGATCGATCCGAGCCCACCCGCGGCAGGCGTCGACGCATCCGCGACGCCACCTTGCAGCGCGGTCCATACGCGTTCAGGCGAGAGCGGCATCTCGATGTCGCGAACACCCATGTGCCGCACGGCATCCAGCACGCTGTTCACCACAGCGGGCGTCGAGGCGATCGTGCCCGCCTCACCGACTCCCTTGGCGCCCAACGGGTTCGACGTCGCCGGAGTAGCCGTCCGAGCCGTGATGAACCCGGGCAGGTCCGCCGCGGACGGAACCAGGTAGTCCGCGAGCGTGGCCGTGGTCAGCGTGCCCATCTCGTCGTGGATCGCCTCCTCGAACAACGCCTGCGCGATGCCCTGAGCCAGTCCGCCGTGCACCTGACCGTCGACGATCAACGGGTTCACGACCGTGCCGACGTCGTCCACCGCCACGTACCGCACGATCTTGACCATGCCGGTCTCGGTGTCGACTTCCGTTGCGCACAAATGGGTTCCGTGCGGGAACGAGAAGTTGTCGGGTTCGAACGTGGCGTCGGCGTCCAGCCCGGGCTCCATGCCCTCTGGCAGATCGTGCGCCACGTGAGCGGCCAACACGACGTCACCCAACGTACGAACCGCCGAGGTGCCGCGGACGGAGAACGAACCGGTCGCGAACTCCACGTCCGCCTCGTCGCACTCCATCATGTGCGCGGCCAGCCGCCGGGCCTTCGCGAGCACCTTGTCCGCCGCGTGCACCAACGCGGTGCCACCGACGGCAAGCGAACGCGAGCCGTAGGAGTCCATGCCCTTGTGCGACGACGCCGTGTCGCCGTGCAGCACCTCGACGTCCTCGAACGGCACGCCCAGCCGGTCGGCGACGATCTGCGACCACACCGTCTCGTGGCCCTGCCCGTGCGGCGAGGTTCCGGTGATCACCTCGACCTTGCCGGTGGGCAGCATCCGGATCGACGCGCTCTCCCAACCGCCTGCGGCATAACGCAAAGCGCCGAGCACCCGGGACGGCGCAAGTCCGCACATCTCGGTGTAGGTGGAAATTCCGATGCCGATCTGCACCGGATCACGAGAAGAACGACGACGGGCCTGCTCTTCGCGCAGCGCCGAGTAGTCGAACAGGTCCATCGCCCGAGCCGTCGCGGCCTCGTAGTTGCCGGAGTCGTAGGTGAGCCCGGCGACGGTGTTGAACGGGAACTCGTCGTGCCTGATCCAGTTCTGCTGCCGCAGCTCCATCGGATCCCGGCCCAGCTCGACCGCGAGCTCGTCCATCATCCGCTCGATCGCGAACGTGGCCTCTGGCCGCCCGGCACCGCGATACGCGTCCGTGGGCACCTTGTTCGTGAACACATTGGTGCACACGAACCGATAAGCCGCGAACTTGTAGATCGCGTTGAACATGAACGCACCCAGGATCGGCACGCCCGGCGTGACCAGCCGCAGGTACGCGCCCATGTCGGCGAGCAACTCGACCTTGAGCCCGGTCACGGTGCCGTCGCGGCGGGCGGCGAGCGTGATCTTCTGGATCTGGTCGCGGCCGTGGTGCGCGGACAGCATCGACTCGGTGCGCGACTCGGTCCACTTCACCGGACGGCCCATCCGCCGCGCCACCAGCAGGCACAGCAGCTCTTCCGGCGTGACCTGGAGCTTGCCGCCGAACCCGCCGCCGACGTCCGGTGCGATCACGCGGATCTTGTGCTCACTGATACCGCTGACGGCCGCGAGCATCCACCGCAGGATGTGTGGGATCTGCGTCGCGGACCAGACGGTGAACATGCCGGCGCTCGGGTCCACGACGACCGAACGAGGTTCCATGAACGACGGGATCAGCCGCTGCTGCCGGAACGTCCGCTCCAGCACCACCTCGGCCGACGCGATCTCGTCCTCGACGCTGGTACCGCTCCCCGCTTCCGCCGAGTCGAAAACCCAGGTCGCGGACTTGTTCGTGCCGAGATCCGGATGCACCAGATCGTTGTCCTGAACGGCTTCCGCCATGTCGAGCACGACCGGAAGCTCGTCGTAGTCGACGTCGATCGCGGCCAGCGCGTCCGCCGCGCGATACGCGTTGTCGGCGATCACCAGAGCGACAGCCTCGCCGGCGAAGTTGACCTGGTCCACGGCCAGCGCGGGTGCGGGCGGTGCCTTCATTTCCTCGGTGATCGGCCACGCGCAGGGCAGAGAACCCTGCTCAGCAGCCAAGTCCTCACCGGTCAGGACGATCGCCACACCGGGCATCGCGGTCGCGCGGCTGCAGTCGATGCCGCGGATGCGGGCGTGCGCGACGGGACTGCGCAGCACCGCCATGTGCAACATGCCGGTGAGCTGGATGTTGTCGGTCCACCTGGTCTGACCGGTGATCAGGCGCGCGTCTTCCTTGCGCAGCCGGGCTTTACCGATTTCCGGCTCGGCGGTGGCGGTCATTCCCCACCTACCGGTTGCCTCGACCCCACGTGTTCATCGCTGTGCTGCTCGATCTTGGGTCCGGCACCCGGCTTCATCCGCTGGGCGGCGTCCTGCACCGCGCGGACGATGTTCTGGTAGCCCGTGCAGCGGCAGAGGTTGCCCTCCAGGCCTTTGCGCACGGTCTCGTCGTCGGGATCCGACTCGTCGGCGAGCAGGTCGATCGCCTGCATGATCATGCCGGGCGTGCAGAAACCGCACTGCAGCGCGTGGTTGTCGCGGAACGCCTCCTGCACCGGGTGCAGCTTGCCGTCGCGGGCGAGGCCTTCGATCGTGGTGATCTCGTGCCCGTTCGCCTGGACCGCGAACATCTGGCACGACTTCACGCTGTGGCCGTCGAGGTGCACCGTGCAGGCCCCGCAGTTGCCGGTGTCGCAGCCGACGACGGTGCCGGTCTTGCCCAGCCGCTCCCGCAGGTGGTGGACGAGCAGGAGACGGGGTTCGACCTCGTCGGCGTACGTCACTCCGTCGACGTTGACCGAGATGTGCATTGAAACCCTCCCAGGGTGGTGGGCTTTCAGTGACGAGGGTCACTTCAGCCTCCTCCCTGTTCGTGGGTTCAACAACCCGATCAGTGGTGGATCGGTTCACCAAGATCCACCAGACGCCTGCCGGATCCCTTCCACCGCAAGGAGATGATCTCGGCGGCGATCGACACCGCCGTCTCTTCCGGTGTCCTGGCACCAAGATCGAGGCCGATCGGCGACGCCAGGTGCACCAGTTCGCTCTCGGTCAAACCAGCTTCCCTCAAGCGCTGCAAGCGATCTTCGTGTGTGCGCCTGGATCCCATCGCGCCGACGTAGCCGACCTTCAGTCTCAACGCGACCTCCAGCAGCGGCACGTCGAACTTCGGATCATGCGTGAGGACTGCTATCACCGTGCGTTCGTCGAGCTTGGACGCCTCGCCTTCGAGGTACTTGTGCGGCCACGCCACGACAACCTCGTCCGCCTCGGGAAAACGGCTGCGCGTCGCGAACACCGGTCGCGCGTCGCAGACGGTCACGCGATAGCCGAGGAACGCGCCAAGACGAGCCATCGCGGCGGCGAAGTCGATCGCACCGAACACGAGCATGCGCGGCGGCGGCTCGAATGAGTTCACGAACACGCCCATGCCCTCACCGCGCCGCTGACCGTCCGGCCCGTACCGCAGGACTCCACTTCGCCCGGAAGCCAGCATGCCGCGGGCGTCGTCCGTGACGGCGTCGTCGATGCGAGCAGACCCGAGGCTGCCCGACCGCCGATCAGGCCAGATCACCATGCGGCGGCCGATGCCGTCCGGGTGCTCGATCACCGTCGCGACGGCCACCGGTTGCTCGGCCCTGACCGTCTCGACCACTTCACCGAGCTGCGGAAACGTGTCGTCGCTGATCTTCTCGACGTAGATGTCGATGATCCCGCCGCAGGTCAGCCCCACCGCGAACGCGTCGTCGTCGCTCACCCCGTACCGCTGCAGGACCGGGTCGCCGCTCGATTGCGCCAGGTCGTAGACGGCACCCTCGACGCACCCGCCGGACACGCTGCCGATGGCCTCGCCGTCCTGCGTCACGAGCATCGCGGCACCCGCCGGCCGTGGCGCCGAACTGAAGGTCGCGACCACGGTGCCGACCCCGACCGTCTCGCCGTTCGCCACCCGTTCCGCGAGATCGAACAGGACATCACGCATGGCGCACTTCCTTCAGCAGTTCCTCCAGCGCGTGCACGCTGTGGCCGGCGACCATCCTGTCGACGTGCGGGAGCGCGGCCACGACACCGCTCTGCACAGGCTGGTAGCCGGGCTTGCCCGCGTGCGGGTTGGCCCAGATGACCTTGTGACTCACCCGTCTCAGCCTCGCCATCTCGGTCGCCAGCAGGGTCGGGTCCCCACGTTCCCAGCCGTCGCTGAACAGCACGACCACCGCACCGCGCTGCCGCCACTGCTGGTTGAACCTGCGCAACGCCTCGCCGAGTCGCGTCCCGCCTTCGTAGTCCGGGATAGCCCGTCCGGCAGCTCGCAACGCCCGCTCGGGATCACGTTCGCGTAGCTGACGGGTCACGCGGGTGAGCCTCGTGCCGATCGTGCGGACCTCCACGGGCATGGCGTGCGCGATGACGTGCGCGAACCGCAGCAGCGCGTCCGAATATGCCGCCATCGAGCCGGAAACGTCGATCAACAACACCAAGCGGCGAGCCTTCACGCCCCGGCGGCGGTGACGCGGCAACGCGATCTCACCGCCGATCTCGATCATCGCGCGGACCGTCCGAGCCAGGTCGATGCGCCCGCGGGGGGCCTTCCTGAGCCTGCGAGAGCGTCTGCGCGGCGGGAACGGTTTCAGACGCTGAATCAACGGTGCCGCGTTGAACTCGGAGATGTCCTTGTGGCGCAACACTTCCACCTCGGAAGCCGCAACCCCGACCGTCACCGAGTCGAGCTCGATCGTCGTGCGCGGCCGCGGCGGAGTACCGCCGAAGTAGGCGCGATATGCCGCGTCGTAGCGCGGGAAGTCGTCCGGGTCGGCGCAGAGCGTGAGCCGCCCGGCCCAGTAGAGGTCGACGTGCGCGGTGGCCTGCAGAAACGCCTGCACGCGGTCCGGCCCGCACGGAAGCCCGGCGCCCCGCAGGACGCGCGTGAACCCCACGCAGGCTTCCGTCACCCCACGATTGTGCTCCCGATCACGCGATCCGCGTCCTCCCGGTACTTCAGCACGGCCCCGAGCGTCGCCACGTCCGGTTCGGTCCGCCCGAGAGCCTGCAGAGCCCGCGCCCAGTCCAGCGACTCGGCGACACCCGGCGGCTTCAGCAGATCAAGGCCGCGCATCTTCTGCACGGCCTCGGCGACCTGCGCGGCAAGCCGTTCGTCCAGGCCAGGCAGGGTGCGGCGCAAGATCGCGACCTCCCGTTCCAACGACGGGTGCTCCAGCCAGTGGTAGAGGCAGCGGCGCTTCAACGCGTCGTGCACCTCGCGGGTCCGGTTCGAGGTCAGCACGGTCAGCGGCGGCGTCGAGGCCCTGATCTCACCGAACTCGGGGATGCTCACCGCGTTCTCGGACAGCACCTCCAGCAGGAACGCCTCGAACTCGTCGTCCGCCCGGTCGATCTCGTCCACCAGCAGCACGCACGGCGCGTTCTCCAACGCCTGCAGCAACGGCCGTGCCAGCAGGAACCGTCGCGTGTAGAGGGAAGCCTCGTCGACCTCGCCACGCGTCTCCAGCACCCGCAGGTGCATGAGCTGCCGCGGGTAGTCCCAGTCGTACAACGCCTGCGTGGCGTCGATGCCCTCGTGGCACTGGAGCCTGATCAACGGCACGTCGAGCGTCTTGGCCAGCGCCAAGGCGAGTGAGGTCTTGCCGGTGCCGGGTTCGCCTTCGAGGAACAGCGGCCGTCCCATCGAGACCGCGAGGAACGCCGCCGTGGCGATCCCACCGTCCGGCAGGTACCCCGCGCGGTCGAGCCCTGACGCAAGTTCCTCAGGGGACTCCATGACCTCAGGGTAGGCCCTCTAAGGTGGGCTGATGGGGTCGATCAAGCAGGTGCAGATCACGTTCGACTGCGCGGAACCCGTGCGCGTCGGGCAGTTCTGGTGCGAGGTGCTGGGGTACGTCGGACCAGACGAGTACGACGACTCGTGGTACGCCGCGAGCGATCCCTCAGGCGTGGGCCCTCGGCTGTTCTTCCAGCGCGTGCCCGAGGACAAGGTCGTCAAGAACCGCGTCCACCTCGACGTGCGGGTCGGCACCGGGATGGTGGGCCAGGAACGCCTCGCCGCGCTCGAGTCCGAGTGCGTGCGGCTGGAGGCGCTCGGAGCGGTGCGCGGGCTGCTGCTGCTCGCCGACGGCGTCAACGAGTCGTGCCAGAACATGCAGGACGTCGAAGGCAACGAGTTCTGCCTCGACTGAACCCTGGGACCGGAGCCTCGAATCAGGGTCGGGTTCCGGGTGGTCACCGATGTGCGGGGCCCTCGATTCGACGACTCTTGTGGCATGACGAACAACGTTCTCAACGACGCCACTGACCAGGTCAAGAAGCTCCGCCGCAGCCGGAGCGACAAGATGATCGCCGGCGTCTGCGGCGGTGTCGCCAAGATGATCGGCGTGGACGCCGCGATCCTGCGGATCATCCTCGTCGCCGCGACGCTGCTGGGCTTCGGCACCGGCGCCATCCTCTACGTCGCCGCGTGGATCCTCATGCCCGAGGAAGACGCTGCGATGTGATCACCGTGGAAAACCGGGAACGCCAGGTAGCCGTTGCCAGGGGTGGGGACCGCTGAGGGGTCGGTACTCCACCCCCAGGGCATCGAGCCTGGGGAGGTGGTGCTCCGCCAGGCGCCGCACGAACCCGGGATCCTTCTCCGCCGGGGACCACACGACCTCGGCGAACGCGGCGAGACGAGGGAACGCCGCGTAGTCCACCCGCCGGGCAGAGTCGAGGTGCTCGGTCCAGATGTTCGCCTGCGCTCCCAGCAACCGGCCAGGCTCCTCGCCGGTCAACGATGCGGGCACCGGATCCCACGCGTAGACGTCCTCCAGCGTGGTCACCGTTCCCACCGGAATCGGTTCGTCCAACGACTCGCTCTGCCGGTAGTCCAGATAAACGTGCTGCTCAGGGCACATCACCACGTCGTGGCCGGCACGCATCGCCGTGACGCCGCCTTCGACACCGCGCCACGACGCGACGACCGTGCCCTCCACCAGCGGGCCGGACTCCATGATCTCGTCCCACCCGTACGGCCGCCTGCCGTTGCGCACGATGTGCCGGGCGATCGCGCGAACGAGCTCGCCGTCGTGGCCGGGAGCCTCGTCGCCGCCTAGCCCGATGGTCTCGGCGGGGAACACGTCCATCAGCTCGTCGAACACGTTCCGGTAGAAGTCCACTGTGGACTCCTCGGTGTTCAGCACGCGTTCGTTGATGCCCCAGTCCGTCCAGACCCCGCCGCCGTGCACGCCGAGTTCCGGGTACGCCGCGATGGCCGCCTGCGAGTGCCCAGGGATGTCGATCTCCGGGACCACGACGATGTGCCGCTGCCGGGCGTACTCGACGATCTCCCGCAGGTCGTACTGCGTGTAGAAACCACCGTGCGGGCGCCCCTTCAGGCCGGCCGAGCGCCGGTCGCCGAACCGCGAGTCCTCCCGCCACGACCCGACCTCGGTGAGCTTCGGGTAGCGCTTGCACTCGAACCGCCAGCCCTGGTCGTCGGTCAGGTGCAGGTGCAGGACGTTGAGCTTGTGCACGGACAGCAGCTCGACGTACCGCAGCACCTCCCGCTTGGGCAGGAAGTGCCGCGCCACGTCGAGCATCACACCACGCCACTCGAACCGCGGGTAGTCGACTATGTCGCACGCCGGGATGACGGACGGTTTCTCCCCCGCGGCCCGGAAGGCCTGAGCTCCCAGCAGCTGCCGCAACGTCTGCAACGCGTTCATCTCACCGGCCGCGTCGTGCGCCTCGATCAGCACGCCGTCGTCGGACGAGAGCAGCCGATAGCCACCAGCGGGGCCGTCGACGAGAACCGTCTCCCACCCCTTGTACTCGCAGAGTCTTCCACCGTCCACATAGGACACCGGGCGTGGCAGCAGGTTCATCCCTTCACCGCCCCGGCGAGTCCGGACACCAGGCGGCGTTGCACGAACAGGAAGAAGATGAGAACAGGGATGGTCATCAGGGTGGAGCCCGCCATGATCGCGCCCCAATCGTTCTGGTCGGGTTTGACGAACACCTGGAGAGCCAGCGGCAGGGTCTGGTTCTCCACGGCCGAGATGATGAACGTCTTGGCGAACAGGAAGTCGTTCCAGGCGTGGATGAACGACAGCACGCTCGTCGCCACCAGGCCGGGCGCCACGAGCGGGAACAGCACCTGCCACAGGAACCGGAACCGCGAGGCGCCGTCCAGGGTCGCGGCCTCCTCCAGCTCCAGCGGCACCGCGGCCACGAACCCGCGCAGCATCCAGATCGCGAACGGCAGGCTGAACGCGAGGTGCACCAGCACCAGCGACCCGAGGTGGTTCAGGCCGAACGCGGGCACGCTGTCACCGACCGACCGCATCAGGAAGAACAGCGGCACGGTCAACGCCTCGACCGGCACCATCTGCACGACCAGCAGCATGATCAGCAACGTCGTGCGGCTGCGGAACCGGAACCGGGTCAACGCCGTGGCGGCCAGGAACGAGATGAGAATGCTGAGCACCACCACGATCAGTGCAACGATCACGCTGTTCATGAAGTAACGCCCGAAGTTCGCGACTGTGAGCGCTCTCGTGAAGCTGTCCAGCGTCGGCCGGGTCGTCCACGGCACCGGGTCGGCCGAGATGATCTCGTCCTCCGGTTTGAACGCGCTCAGCACCATCCAGAACAACGGGAACGCCACGACCGCGGCGATGACGAGGACGAACCCCTCGGTGATCCAGCGCCTCACAGGACCTCCCCCGACCGCTTCAAAGCCCGCAGGTAGAACAACGTGATCACCAGCAGCAGCACGGTCATCACGACACCGATCGCCGCACCCAGTCCGTACTCCGACGCCGCGAACGCTTGCTGATAGGCGTAGACGTTGAGCACGAGGTTGCGCCCGGCGATGCCACCACCGTTGGTCATGACGTAGATCTGCGTGAACACCTTGAAGTCCCAGATGATCGACTGGATCGTCACCACGAGGATGATCGGCCGCAGCAACGGCAGCGTGACGCTCCAGGCAGTGCGGAACGCCGACGCGCCGTCGAGCGCCGCAGCCTCCAGCACCTCGCCGGGGATCGCCTTGATGCCCGCGTAGAGCGTGACCATGACGAACGGGAACGAGCACCAGATCACCTGTGCCGCAACGAGTCCGAACGCCGTCCACTTGTCGAACGTCCAGGAGAAGCCCTGGATGCCCAGCACCTCGTTGACGAAGCCGAAGTTCGCGTCGAACAGGAACAGCCAGATCGTCGACCCGGCGACGGCGGGCGTGGACCACGCTCCGAGCGCCGCCAGGAACAACGTCATCCGCACCCAGGTGCGCACCCTCGTTGCCATGATCGCGAGGAAGGCGCCCACCAGCAACGTGCCGACCACGCAGACCGCCGCGAACGCGACGGTCTGCCCGAGCACTGCCCAGAACTGCTGATCCGCCAACAGCTTCTGGTAGTTCCCGAGACCGAGGAACTCGAGCGGCGCCCCGCCGCTCACCTGCTCCTGGCCGTAGTCGTAGAGCGAGATGAGCACCAGCTGGTAGATCGGGTAGGCCAGCAGGCCTCCGAGGACCAGCAGCGCTGGGACCAGGTAGGCGAAGGCGGTCCGCCCCTGGCCTTTGGACGTCACGCTCACGACGTGAAGGCCGCGTTCATCGTCTTGGCGGCGTCCGCGGTGGCCGTGTCGACGTTCTTCGCGCCGGTGACGATCTCCTGGAGCATCGTCGGCACCACGGTCTGGGCCTCGATCTTCGCCCACGCCGGCGTGACGGGGACGAACTTCGTGCCGGACTGCAGGGTCTTCGTGAACGGCTCCAGGAACTTGTCGGAGTCCGCGACCTGCTTCTGCACGTCGCTGAACGTCGGCAGGTTGCCCATCGCCGTGTACATCTTCTGCTGGTACTTCTTCGACGCCAGCAGCTGCGTGAACTCGTTGGCGAGCGTCTTGCGCTGCGTGCCCTTCATGACGCCGAGCAGGTTGCCGCCGGCGAACGCGGGTGCGATCGAGCCCGCGGTCTTGCCGGGCAGCGGCACCACTGCGTACTTGCCGGCTGCGGACGACGCGTCGACGGACTTGCGGTTGAAGTCGCCGCCGATCGTCATCGCCGCCTTGCCCGCGCGGAACTGCTCGACGCTCGCGTCACCGCCGTTGCCCGCGCAGGTGGCGGGCGGGCAGATGTCGTCCTTGATCAGCTCGGTGTACTTGGCGACGCCTGCCTTGGCCTCGGCGCTGTCGATCGTGGCGGTGAACTTGCCGCCGTCCTGCTTGGCGATGTCGCCACCCTGCGCCCAGATGAACGGCAGCGCGGCGAACAGGTACTTGCCGCCGGCCGAGATGCCGAGCATGTCCGGCTTGCGCTGCCTGATCTCACGAGCAGTCGTGGCGATCTCGTCGAGCGTCGACGGCGGCTTCAGCCCCAGCTCGGTGAAGACGTCGGTGCGGTAGTAGAGCGCACGAACGCCGACGAACCACGGCACGCCGTACGTCTTGCCGTCGACCTTGGCCGTGTCGAGGATCGTCGGCACGAGGTCCTTGGACTCGCTCCAAGATCCGAGGTCGAGCTCCGAGAAACCACCCGCCGACACGTAACCCGCGAGGTCGGTGTTGCCGAACTCCGCGACGTCCGGCGCGCTCTTCGGGTCGCTGAACGCGGCCTTGAAGCGCTCGGCCCGGCTGGCCACCTGGATGTACTGGACGTCGACGGTCACGCCGCTGTGCTTGCCCTGGAACTCGGTGATCGCCTCCTTGACCACCGCTTCCTTGGGCCCGCGGTTGACCTCGTCGAACAGCCAGACCCGCAGCTGCCCGGTCTTCTCGTCCGTGCCTGAGTTGGTCGGCCCCGACTGCACCGGGGCGCAGGCGACCACCGCGCCCACGCCCAGCACGGCCACGAATGTCTTCAGCCTCATCGCGCCCTCCGCATTGCACATGTTGCAACAGCCATTTCACAGGAAGCAACGTGACTGTAGAACGGTCTGCGTCAAGGGTCTAGACCAGACGATTGACCCATTCCCGAACTGATGTGGCGGAGACCGGCCCGCTCCACCCGTCGGGCCGCACCGCGCTGCCGACGTGGAAGCCCGTCACACCCGCTGCCAGCAGTTCCGCGACGTGCCGTTGCTGCAGACCGCCGCCGACGAGCAGCGCGGGAGGTGACTGGACGGCGAGTTTCTTCAGGTTCTCGATGCCGTCGTCGACACCCTTGGCGCTGCCCGCGGCGAGGACCGTGTCGCAGCCGAGCGTCTGAACGACGGCCCACGAGCGGAAGACGTCGGCGGAGTTGTCGAGCGCGCGGTGGAACGTCCACGCACAGCCCTCGAGCTCGGCGAGAAGGTTCAGCGTGACCCCTTCGTCGATCTCGTTCCCGGCGTCGAGGAAGCCCAGCACGAACTCGGTCGCACCCGCTTCCCGCAGCTCCCAGGCCTGGCGGCGGAGCTGCTTGAGGTTGCCGGGCGCGAAGCCCTCGGCGTCCCTGAGCATCACGCGGATCGGGATGTCGACGGCCTGCTGCACCTCTTTGAAGGTGGCGATCGACGGCGTGAGGCCGTCGGAGGCCATGTCCGCGACCAGCTCCAGCCGGTGCGCGCCGCCCTCCTGAGCAGCCACGGCGTCCTTCGCGGTCAGTGCGATCACTTCGAGAATCGGCATGGTCTAGACCATAACGCCAGGTGGGAACGCCGCAACGAGTTCCTGCGTCTGAGCTGTATCTGCTCGCCTGAGTTCCGCTCTTTTCAAGTGAGCGCTTTGTTCAGGCGTGGAGCACGCGTCAGCCGGTTCGAGGGGTGCCGGCTGGCGCAGGCTCCCACCATGGCGGCCCGTGGTCCGGAGGGGGAATCACGGGCCGCTGGCGTACCCAGGGAAAGATGAAGGTGACGCGGCGGTGATACTGGTCCGATCGAGTGAATTTTGTATCTACCGCCCAGTTAGCCCTTCATGAGTTGGCGGACGGCGCTGACAGGGCGGCCGATCGGAGGTGCTGCGTGGACGAGCTGCACACGGCGGATGACCGTCCGCCGTGGGACGGACTTGAAGGCACCGAACGGCACGCGGTGTGTGTTGCAGCCGCGCGCGAAGGCAACCGCGACGCACTGGACGTCCTGGTGACCGAGCTGACCCCACTGCTGTGGCACGTAGCCCGTGGTCAAGGCCTCGACAGGGCCGCCGCGGAAGACGTCGTGCAGACGGTGTGGCTCGCGTTCTTGAAGAACATCGAGAACATCCACGAGCCCAAAGCCCTGGTCGGCTACCTGGTGGTCACAACGAGGCGTGAAGCACGCCGAACCTGGACACCCAACAAGCGTGAGACGCACCTGTCCGACGAATACGCCGAGCAGCTCGAGTCCGACACCGGCCTGCCAGAGGACGTGACGCTGTTGGACGACCGCGACCGCCGCCTGTGGCTCGCGTTCGGCCGCCTCACCACGAGGTGCCAGGAACTGCTCCGACTCACCGTGCTCGCGGGGCGCGCGGAGTACCGGGCAGTCGCCGAGGCGCTCGCCATGCCCCACGGCAGCATCGGTCCGACCAGGGGACGGTGCCTGACACTGCTGCGCAACTACCTGGAGACGGAAGGAGGATCGCGGTGAACGAGACCGACCCGCGCGACGACCGCAGGGGCCTTGAGGACACCGCCGTCCTCTCCGAGTTGAACAGGCTCGTCGACGAACTGGACCCGCCACCGGCAGACCTGGTGGACCGCGTGAAGTTCGCGATTGCCCTCGAATCCCTCGACGTGGAAGTCGCCAGGTGGGAACGAGCCGGATCCTTCGCCGGAGTGCGCGGCGGCCAGACCGGCACGATCACGTTCACCGTCGACAACCTGACCCTGATGGTGAACTTCACCTCGACGGGTTCGCGGCACCGGATCGACGGCTGGCTGGTGCCCGCCGGCGAGCACACGGTCGAAGTGCGTGTGGCGGACCACAAGTCGTCCACCACACGGGCTGACGACGGCGGCCGTTTCGTGCTGCCGGACGTACCGGCGGGCACCACGCAGATCCTGGTGCACCTGGTGAACGCGAGCGGCGAACCGGGCCGAACAGTGGTGACACCGACGATCATGCTTTAGCGGCATCTGTTCGAGGCGCGGTGGGTTGTTTTGGGGGCGTACCGCGCCGGTACTGGGGTTTCGGCGGTTTCGGCAGCAGCAGCGGGGTGCCCAGCAGCAGCACTCCAGAGATGGTGATCGCGGCGAGAGGGCTCGTGACCGTCGCGAGCACGCCCCACACCACCATCAACGCGGCCTGCGTGAGCTTGGTGCCGACACTCCAGGTGCTCAGAACCCGAGTGGCATGCCCCGCAGGCGTCCGCTGCAGGCGTTCAGTCGCGTAAATCGGGTTGAACACGCCCATGCACGTGATCAACAACCCCTCGACGACGATCACCGTCACGAGCCCGGGAACCCCCGGCTGCACGAACGCGAGCCCAAGCGGAAAAACCGACCGCAGCCACCCGAACACGGTCATGACCCGCTGCCGCCCATACCGCTGAACGAGCCGCGACGACAGCCGAGCGCCCACCAGCCCACCCAGCGCCGGAACCCCGAACGCCAGCCCATACTGCCAAGGCGGAAACCCGTACTCCCCGAGCAACAACACCGCCATGAGCGGCGCCGTGGCCATGATCAGGCCACCGACGAGCACCGAGTTCAAGAACAACCGCACCAACACGCGATCCCGCCGGATGACCCGCCACCCGGCAAGCAAATCGACACGGCCGGTACCAGCCGTGGCCACATCGCTCCCCCGGATCCGCCGAACCGCGAACGCCGACAACAGGTAACTGACACCGTCGACGAGCACGGTCACAACCGGCCCGAGCACCCCGATCAACGCCCCACCCACCGGCGGCCCAACCGCAGTGGCGGCCCAACTGGTGGCCTCGAACCTCCCGTTGGCCGCAAGCAACTGCTCCTGCGGCACCAGGTGCTTCAGATACGCGCCAGACGCGGCACCAAACGCGATGTTCGCGGCCCCACACACAACCGCGACGACCAACAACTGCCCGTACGACAGCACTCCAACGAAATACGCAACCGGCAAACTGCCCAGCGCACCAAACCGAACCAGGTCCATCGCCACCATCACCGGCCGCTTGGCCCGGCGCTCGGCCCACGGCCCGAGCGGCAACGCCACAACCGCCGCGACCGCCAGCCCGGCCGCCTCCAGCACCGACACCTGCAACGCCGACACGTGCAACACCTGCACCGCCACAAGCGGAAACGCCCCAAACGCCAGCCACGTCCCATACGTGCTGACCGCGTAAGCCGCCCAAAGCCACCGAAACCCAGAAGCCACACCCGAGATCCCACCCCTGGTCCCGGCGCAAGATCAAACAACCGCCTCCGGGCGCGCCACAACCAAGTGTTGTAGCCGCTTAGGGTGACCCGGTGGACTCCGAAGCAGTGCGTTCCTTCGTAGTGGCAGCCGAACTGGGCCAACTACAACGCGCGGCCGACGAGCTGGGCGTGACCCAGCAAGCAATCTCAAAGCGCATAGCCACCCTGGAACGCGAGCTCAACGTCCGCCTCTTCACCCGCACCCCAAGAGGCGTGGAGCCAACCCCAGACGGCCAAGCCTTCCTCCCCCACGCCCGCACCATCACAGCAGCGGCAGACCGGGCACGAGCAGCCCTCCGCCCCAGAACCCTGCGAATCGACGTCCTGGGCCTCCGCAGCGCGCAAGCCGTAGTCCTGCACGACTACTGGCGCACCAACCCAGGCATAGACCTGGACGTGGTCTCCCTCCGCCTGAACGACCCAGCAGAAGCAGCCGCCCAAGTAGCAGCGGGCAAGGTAGACGCCTCCTTCCGCTCGGTAACGGACCAAGCCGCCCTACCGCCAGACGTCCACATGCGACACGCCTTCGACTCCCCGGCCGAACTCCTGGTGGGCCCCCACCACCCGCTGGCCAACGCCCGAACAGTCACCCCAGCACAACTACGCGACTTCCGAATCTGGGTACCGGGCATAGCCCCGCGCAGCGAATGGTCGGTCTTCTACGACGAACTCGTCACCACGTTCGACCTCCGCGTGGACGCGGCAGGCCCCCACTTCGGCGACGAGGTACTGCTCGACACCCTCGCCGAGTCCGCGGAGGTGGCCACACTGGTCGGCTCCCGCGACCGCTACACCTGGCCCGCCGCCCACAACCTGCGCCGAATCCCAGTAACAGCACCAACAATCGCGTACCCGATCTCACTGATGCTGCCCAGCACAAACCCGCACCCACGACTACGCGGCGTCCTGGAACACCTGGCAGGCCTGCCACCACTGACCGGCCCCATCTGGCGCCCTTCATGGGCGGCGGCAGCACCACAGGCGTGACCCACCCGACCTGCGCGCCGCGCCAAAGGCAGCCCGAACACCAAAAGGCCCGGCTCGCCGAAGCGAACCGGGCCAATCAGAGAACAGAAGCTACGGACCTCAGAAGTCCATGCCACCGGCGTCAGGCGCAGCCGGAGCAGCGTTCTTCTCCGGCTTGTCCGCGACAACAGCCTCAGTCGTCAGGAACAGCGCGGCAATGGACGCGGCGTTCTGCAGCGCAGACCGCGTGACCTTGGCCGGGTCGATGATGCCGGCCTTGATCAGGTCCTTGTACTCGCCGGTGGCGGCGTCGAGGCCCTCACCCGCGGGAAGGGACTTGACCTTCTCCACCACAACGCCACCCTCAAGGCCGGCGTTGATGGCGATCTGCTTCAGCGGAGCCTCGACCGCGACCTTGACGATGTTGGCACCAGTGGCCTCATCGCCGGTCAGACGCAGCCCGGCGAAAGCAGCCTCGGCAGCCTGCAGCAGCGCAACGCCACCACCGGCGACGATGCCCTCTTCGACGGCGGCCTTCGCGTTGCGAACGGCGTCCTCGATGCGGTGCTTGCGCTCCTTGAGCTCGACCTCGGTGGCCGCGCCCGCCTTGATGACGGCCACGCCGCCGGCGAGCTTGGCGAGGCGCTCCTGGAGCTTCTCGCGGTCGTAGTCGGAGTCCGACTTCTCGATCTCGGCGCGGATCTGGTTGACGCGACCCTGGATCTGGTCGGCGTCACCGGCACCCTCGACGATGGTCGTCTCGTCCTTGGTGACGATGACCTTGCGGGCCTGGCCGAGCAGGTCGAGGGTCGCGTTCTCGAGCTTGAGACCGACCTCCTCACTGATGACCTGGCCGCCCGTGAGGGTGGCGATGTCCTGCAACTGCGCCTTGCGG
>JAVXWK010000123.1:0-18389 GCA_032230575.1 Pseudonocardiales bacterium
TCAGTGCGACGTGCAGGCAGTGGTGCAGATCGTCGGACCACTGCGCCTGCAGGCCGTAGCCGCCGCCTTCACGTGCCGTGACCAGCTTCGCGTCGTTCAGGTCGGACTCGGCGATGAGGCTGAGCGGACGGTTGAGCCCGGCTGAGAGCGCGTCCACCTCGGCAGCCAGTTCTTCCAGGACATGCACAGCTCGCCGGTCAGCCAGCGCGTGCACGGCGTCGAGCCTGAGCCCGTCGACGTGGAAGTCGCCGAGCCACTGCAGGGCGTTGTCGATCACGTACCGGCGGACCTCGTCGGAGTTCGGCCCGTCCAGGTTCAGCCCCGGGCCCCAGTCGTTGCGGCCCGCGAAGTACGGACCGAACTTGTCGAGGTACGCGCCGGACGGTCCGAGGTGGTTGTAGACGACGTCCAGCAGCACGGCGAGGTTGCGGGCGTGGCAGGCGTCGACGAACCGCTTGAAGCCGTCCGGTCCGCCGTAGGGCTCGTGCACCGCGCCCCAGAGCACGCCGTCGTAGCCCCAGCCCTCGACGCCGTCGAAGCTGTTGACCGGCATGACCTCGACGAACGTGATGCCGAGGTCCACCAGGTGGTCGAGCTTCCCGATGGCGGCGTCGAACGTGCCTTCGGGCGTGAACGTGCCGATGTGCAGCTCGTAGATCACGCCGCCCTGCAACGCCCGCCCGGCCCAGCTCTGGTCGGTCCACTCGAAGTCGTGCGCGTAGACGCGAGATGCCTCGTGCACTCCGTTCGGCTGCCACAACGACCGCGGATCCGGATACGCCTTGCCCTCGATGACGAACGCGTAGTCGGTGCCCTCGGCGTCCGAACGCCACCAGTCGCCGTCGCGCTTCATCTCGTGGTCGAAGCCGTCGACGCGCACGTGCACCGACTCGGGTGCCGGCGCCCAGACCTCGAAGCTCACTCGTCCCCCTGAACCAGCAGTGCGACCGGGTAGGTGTCGAGCAGCCCGGCCAGGTCCTCGGTGGCCGGACGGCCGGTGAGCACGTCCGTCCACTTCGTACCAGGCAGCGGCAGAACCGTGTCCTGCCAACCCTTCTGGGCCAGCCCGGCCGGGAGCCTGGTCGCCACCGTGATCACACCGGTTCGTTCGAACGCCAGCACGTGCCCGGCGGCCGGGCCTTCCGCGTGCAGCGGCCGGTAACCGTGCAAGCCGCGTTTGCGGACGCGCAAAGCCTTCTGCACGACCAGGAGCTTCGCGGCGCCCGAGTCGTCGATCTCCGGCAACCAGCCGTTCTCGATGCGGTCCAACAGCTCCGCGCGGACCAGGTAGTCGACCGGGCGGCGGTTGTCCGGGTCCACGAGCGAGAAGTCCCACAGCTCGGTGCCCTGGTAGACGTCGGGCACACCGGGCGCGGTGAGCTGGACCAGCTTCTGCCCCAACGCGTTCGACCAGCCGGGCGCCTTGATCCGTTCGGCGAACGCCGCGACCTCGGGCTCGTTCAGCACCTTCGCGGGCCACGCGGCCACCTCGGCGTCGAACTCCGCGTTCCGCTCGACCCAGGACGTCTTGATCTTGGCTTCCCTGGACGCCTTCTCCAGGTACTGGCCCAGACGTTCCTCGGTGATCGGGTAGGCGCCGACCAGAGACTGCCACGCGAGCCGGTTCAGCGTCGGTTCGGAAAGGCCGTGCTTCTCGGACATCGCGCTCTCGAACGCCAGGTACTCGTCCGGGATCTCGGCCAGCACCGCGAGCCGCGCCCGGACGTCCTCGGACCGCTTGGTGTCGTGCGTCGACAGCGCGGTCATGGCGTTCGGGGACTGTGCCTCACGTGCTTGGGCACGCTGGTGGAACTCGGTGACGGGCATGCCGAACCGGTCCGGCGAGCCGCCGACCTCGTTGAGCGCCACGAAGTTCGTGTACCGGTAGAACGCGGTGTCCTCGGTGCCCTTCGCGACGACCATGCCGGACGTCTGCTGGATCCTGGTCGCCAGCTCGCCGTGCGGATCGGCGCGCACCTGTTCGTCCAGTGCGCGCACTGCGAGCGACTTGGCCTTCCGTACGGCCGTCTCCCAGTGGCCTGAGCCTTCCGGCAGGTACGACCGGTACACCGGGAAGCCGACCATCACCTCGGCGACGGCCGCGCAGGCGTCCTCGAACTCGACACCCCGCACGAGCCGGGCGATCCTGCGCACCTCGGCGACCAGGATCGAGTCCGCGACCTGCTGCCGTGACGCGTGCTCGACGGTGTGGAAATCGCCTGCGAACGCGTCGGTGGGCGCGATGAACACACCGCAGACCTCGCGTAACGCGTCGTAACCCGTGGTGCCGTCGACCGGCCAGCTCTGCGGCAGCGACTCGTCCGGCCCGAGGATCTTCTCCACGACCAGCCAGCCGTCGAAGTGCTCGCGCAGCCTGCGGAAGTAGCCGCCGGGATCGGCGAGGCCGTCGGGGTGGTCGACGCGCAGTCCCGTGACGCCCCACGACAGGACCTCGCGGTGCGTCGCCTCGAACACCTCGGGATCCTCTACCCGCACCGCCGCCAGCTCGGTGATGTCGAAGAACCGCCGGTAGTTGAGCTCGGAGTTGCCGCGCCGCCAGTCGACCTTGACGGAGTGCTCGCCCGGTTCTTCCTCCGCGCCTTCCGCGAGCACCGGCAGCAGGACCTTGCCGGACGACCAGTCGATGTCGAAGTACCGCGCGTACTTCGACTCCTGGCCGTTCTGGAGAACGTCGTCCCACCACGGGTTCGGCACGACCATGTGGTTCGGCACGATGTCGACCACGAGCCCGAGTTCCTGCTCCTCAAGGCTCTTCTGCAGTGCCCGGCGGCCCTCGTCGCCACCCAGCTCGGGCCGGGCACGGGTCGGGTCCACGACGTCGTAGCCGTGCGTGGACCCTTCGCGCGCGTCAAGCATCGGCGACGCGTACAGCGCGCCGACTCCCAGGCGCCGCAGGTAGTCCGCGATGGCAGCGGCGTCGGCGAAGGTGAAGTCCGGAGTGAGCTGAACGCGGTACGTGGAAGACGGTGTCCCTTCGTGGGCGCCCATCAGCCCACCCGCTGCAGCACGACGAGCGACCGCGCGGCCAGCGTCAGCTGGCCTGCCGCGACGATCGGTTTCTGGCCGTCACCGACCTGACCGCTCACCGTGTCGACCACGACCGTCCACTCCAGACCGTAGGACACGTCGGGCAGCGTGATCTGGATGTCTTCGTCGTGCGCGTTGAACGCCATCAGGAACGAGTCGTCGACCACCCGCATGCCGCGCGCGTCGAGGTCTGGAATGCCCTCACCGTTGAGGAACACGACGACGCACTTGCCGAAGTGGTCTCCCCAGTTCTGCTCGGTCATCTCCTCGCCGGACGGGGTGAACCACGCGATGTCGCGCAGCTCCTCGCCCTTGCGGATCGGCCGGCCGGCGAAGAAGCGCTTGCGCCGCAACACCGGGTGCGCCTTGCGGAAGGCGGTCAGCGCCGAGGTGAAGTCGACCAGCTCGGCGTTGGCGTCGAGCAGCGACCAGTCCACCCAGGAGACCTCGTTGTCCTGGCAGTAGGCGTTGTTGTTGCCGTGCTGCGTGCGGCCGAACTCGTCGCCGTTCGTGATCATCGGCACGCCCTGCGACAACAGCATCGTCGCCATCAGGTTGCGCCGCTGCTGTGCCCGCAACGCGAGCACGCCCCTGTCGTCGGTCGGTCCCTCGACGCCGCAGTTCCACGACCTGTTGTGGTCCTCGCCGTCGCGGCCGTCCTCGCCGTTGGCCTCGTTGTGCTTCTCGTTGTACGACACCAGGTCGTTGAGCGTGAAGCCGTCGTGCGCGGTCACGAAGTTGATCGACGCGTACGGCCGGCGGCCGTCGTCCTGGTAGAGGTCGCTGCTGCCGGTGATGCGCGAGGCGAACTCGCCCAGCGTCGCGGGCTCACCGCGCCAGAAGTCCCGCACCGTGTCGCGGAACTGACCGTTCCACTCCGTCCACAGTGGAGGGAAGTTGCCGACCTGGTAGCCACCGGGACCGACGTCCCACGGTTCGGCGATCAGCTTGACCTGCGACACCACCGGGTCCTGCTGAACGACCTCGAAGAACGTGGCGAGGCGGTCGACGTCGTAGAACTCGCGGGCCAGCGCCGAGGCGAGGTCGAAGCGGAACCCGTCCACGCGCATCTCGGTCACCCAGTACCGCAGCGAGTCCATGATCAGCTGCAGCGTGTGCGGAGTGCGCACGTTCAGCGAGTTCCCGGTACCCGTGTAGTCCATGTAGAACTTGGGCTCGTCGTCCATCACCCGGTAGTACGCGAGGTTGTCGATGCCGCGCATGGACAACGTCGGCCCGAGGTGGTTGCCCTCCGCCGTGTGGTTGTAGACCACGTCGAGGATGACCTCGATGTTCGCCTCGTGCAGGGCGCGGACCATGCCCTTGAACTCCTGCACCTGGTTCAACGGCAACGCCGAGTACCCGTCGTGCGGCGCGAAGAAGCCGATCGTGTTGTAACCCCAGTAGTTGGAGAGACGCCGTTCGGCGAGCGTGTGGTCGCTGATGAACTGGTGCACCGGCATCAGCTCGACCGCCGTGACACCGAGCTTGGTCAGGTGGTCGATCATCACCGGGTGCGCGAGGCCCGCGTACGTGCCGCGCAACCTCGGCGGGATCTCCTGGTGGTCGATGGTGAGACCGCGGACGTGCGCCTCGTAGATGACGGTCTCGTTGTACGGCGTGCGGGGATGCCGGTCGTTGGTCCAGTCGAAGAACGGGTTCACGACCACGGACTTCGGCACGTGCGCGGCCGAGTCGGCGTCGTTGCGCTCGTCCGGTGAACCGAACTTGTACCCGTACAGCGCCTCGTCCCAGTTCAGGCCGTTGGAGATGGCCTTCGCGTACGGATCGATCAGCAGCTTGTTCGGGTTGCAGCGCAGGCCGCGATCCGGGTCGTACGGGCCGTGCACGCGGTATCCGTACTGCTGCCCGGGTCCGACACCCAGCAGGTAGCCGTGGTGGACGAAGCCGTCCACCTCCGGCAGCCTCACGCGTGTCTCTGTGCCGTCCTCGTCGAAGAGGCAGAGCTCCACGTACTCCGCGACCTCGGAGAACAGGGCGAAATTGGTGCCTACGCCGTCATACCCGGCGCCGAGCGGGTAGGGCGTACCAGGCCAGGGTCGCACAATGCTCCTCACAGCAGGTAGCTACCCGTCGACCCTATCCGCCTAACCCACGCCCGGCATCACGCCTGTACGCGCGCCGGTGGTTCGGACGTTGTCCCGCCTGGTGACCGACGTCGTCGGGCTGAGGAATGAGATCCCCCACGTGGACGCGGCATCGGGCGGCGACTCGGACAGCCTGCGGGACGCGGGGATCGCGGCGTCCGACGACGCCTGCGTGCGGCCCCTGATCCGCAGTACTCCTACGAGCGGGCATCGATCGCGAGCCCGCTCGGGAGAAGTTCTCACGAAAGCGTGAGGACCAGCCGCCTACCTCTCGTGCGCCAGAACGAGCTGCCCACGTGCGGCCGTGAGCAACGTCCGAGCTTCCTGGATCTCCACGTACTTCAGGTGTTCACAAGCCGCCTCCGCGCACGCCAGCGCGTGCTGAAGGGCGATGTTGTCGTCCACGGGTCCTGCATCCCGCAGCGCGTCACGCAGGGATTCCTCCGCGCGCCGTGCCCCGACCACCGGGTCGCCGAGTGCCGCAGGTCTCACCGAAGCGAGAACCTGCTCGACGGCCAGTTCAAGCACGCCGGTTGGGTTCCGCGTGCTCACGGCTGAGCTCATCTGGTACGCCACCTCCAAAACGTTCGTCGTCCGCCGTCGGGTGACGGCCTCACAGTACTCCGCAGGTGCGTGACCTGCCGTTACGCAAAAGTTTCATCTTTCCCGGCTGCGCAGGGGACGGGTGATGTCCCGGACGCGCGGGAAGAAATCGTCCAACGCCACGGGCAGGGGGATTCTCCAGTTCGGGTGCTCGTCGATCGTGCCCGGCACGTTGGGCTGCCGGGTTTCCCGCAGAGCGTCCTGAGGTGAAGTCAGGACCAACGCGCAGGGTGCCTGCGCGAGCAACTCGTGAGCGCCGGCCACTCGATCATTGGGATCGATGCCTTCCTGGCGCATGAGCTCGTCGAAATCCGGGCCGTCTGAGCCCGCGAAGAACGTCGCCGCCGTCGGCAGGTCGTGCGTGGAGATGCTGGCCATCTGGTTCGGGTTCCACTGCGACGGCGGGATCAGCGGGTGGCCCTCGGCGTAGTAGTCGCGCTGGAAGTAGAGAACGGCGCTGGTCAGCATGCCGTTCTCCTGCAACGTCTTCGTGACGACCGGCTCGACCGTGCCGAGGTCCTCGCCGACCACCACGGCACCCGCGCGGTAGGCCTCCAGCGCGAGCACGCCGAGCATCGCGTCGGCGTCGTAGTAGACGTAGGTGCCCCGCGACGGCGGCTCGCCCGGCGGGATCCACCACAGCCGCCAGAGCCCGGCTACGTGGTCGATGCGGATACCGTCCGCGTGCTTCAGGACGCTGCGCAGCACCTGGCGGAACGGGCGGTAGCCGGTCTCGGCGAGCTTGTCCGGACGCCACGGCGGCAGGCCCCAGCCCTGGCCGTCCGCGCTGAACGCGTCGGGTGGGGCGCCCACCGTGACGTCGATGGCGAAGACGTCCGGGTCGGCGAACGTGTCCGCGCCGCCCGGCGAGACGCCCACCGGCAGGTCGTGGATGACGCCGATGGCCATGCCCGCTTCGTGCGCGGCGAGCCGGACGTCCTGCAGCTGGCGGGTGCAGAGGTGCTGCAGCCAGGCGTAGAACGCGACTCGGTCAGCCGGAGCCTCTGGTTCTGCCGGCCACTCGCGCCAGTCCTTGCCGTGGATCTCGGCCAGCGCGCAGTACGTGGCGAACGCTGCGAGATCGGCGTCCATCTCGACGTCACCGCCGGGGAACAGCAGCTCCAGCGCCTGCCGCTTGGCCTCCCAGATCGCGTCGTAGTCGATCAGGTCCTCGTTCGGCGGCCGCAGGTCGCGGATCAGCTGCCGGGTGCGCGGGCAGGCCTGCAGGAACTCCGCGGTGTCGGTGATCCGCAGGTACAGCGGGTTCGCGAACCGGCGGCTGGTCGGCGAGTACGGCGAGCGCTCGACGGGATGCGTGAGCGACGGCGCCTGCACGGGGTTGACCAGCACCACGCCCGCGTCGAGTTCCAGGGACGACCTGCGCGCGATCGTGGCGAGGTCGGCGAAGTCGCCCATCCCCCACGAGTCCTTCGAGCGGGCGGCGTAGAGCTGCAGCATCCAGCCCCAGGTGTGCGGGACGTCCGGCAACGTCCTGGGCGCGACGGCCAGCGTGATCGTCTGCTTGTCCGTGATGATCCGGTGCCAGCCCAGCGGCAGCGAGTCCGGCAGGTGGCGGTCGACTTGGATCGTGCCGCCGTCCTCGAGCTCGACGGTCGCCGGGCCGCGCAGGTCGTACGTCTCGTACTCGCGAATGACGATCGTGGGAGGGAGCGCGCGTTCTTGCCTGAGCTGCTCGATCTTGGCCAGCTCGCGGGCGACGGAGTCCTCAGTGGACGCATCGACGCCGAACTGGGCGAGGATCTTGACGACGACCTCGGTGTCGACCACGACCTCTTGCTGGTCCGCGTTCTCGTACCGAGTGGCAACGCCCCAGGCGTCCGCCAGCCGCGCCACCGACTCCTCCACAACTACAAGCTATGTCACAGCTCGGTGCTTATTACCAGAGCAAATGGTCCCTGGTCACCCGAAGGGTGCAGGCCGGATGAGACGCACACTCTCAGGCGCATTTACTTAGACATCCGATGCTTCGCCGGGAATGGCGACGACGGCCTCGACCTCGACCAGGAAATCGGGCCCGAACAACGCGGCGACCTGAACCAGCGTGCTCGCCGGGTTGGGCAGTTCGCCCAGCGCGGGCCGCAAAATCTCGTCGCGGACATCACGAATGGTCTGAACCTCCGACGCATCAAGCACATACCAGGTGAACTTGATGACATCCGACCAGTCCGCGCCGAGGTTTGTGATGACGTGATGAAGATTGCTCAACGCCTGCCGAGTCTGGGCGCCCAGGTCGTCCACCCCCACGACGCACCCCTGGCGGTCGACCGCGACCTGGCCGGAGATGAAGGCGAGTTTCCCGGTGACCGCCACCGCGTGCGCGTAGCCGGGCGTCGTCGGCAGCGCGGGCAGTTCCGTCAGGCGCTCTTCGGCGGGCATGCGGTGAACAGTACTCAGGCGACCGGGCCGCTGGAGTTGCGCACGACCAGCCGCACCAGGTGGTCGGCAGGCTCGATCTCCCCGCCCCGGATCAACGTGAACAGGTCCGCGACCGCGCGCTCCCCCTGCTCCTTCGCCGCACCCTCGACCGCGGTCAGCCCGACCACGCGCGTGAGCTCCTGCCCGTCCAGCGACACGATCGACACCTCGTCCGGCACCGCGCGCCCGTCCCGTTGCATGCGCAGGTAGATGCCCAGCGCCGCCGCGCCGTTCGAGCTGATCACGGCCGTGGGCAGACGTTCGCCGTCCAGCAGCACGTCGACGACCTGCTCGCCGCCGTCGACCGTCGGCGAGCACCAGACCGTCCACTCCGGACGCACGTCCAGCCCCGCCTCGAGCAGGATCTCGTCGTACGACTCGTCTTCACCGTCCGACAGCACCAGCGCCACATCGCGATGCCCCAAAGACACCAAATGCGAGACAGCGGTCTGCAGCGCGTGCCGGAGATCCGTGTCGTCGACGGTGATGTGCGGGACCTCAAGAGACGAAAGCACCGCCTGTTCGCCATCTGTCAAAGACATGGACAGAAGAAGCACTCCGTCCACCCGGCGCCCCAGCGGAAGCTCGTCGAAGAACTTCGCCCGCGACGACGGATCGCCCAGCACGTAGAGCAGCACGTCGTACCCGGCCTGCCGCAGCGCGCCCTCCGCACCGGCCAGCACCGGGCTGACCTCGGACGTCAGCACCGCGATCGCGTACCGGCGCCCACCGGCCAACGACGACGCGTCGCGCGCGATGGCGTACTTCATCTGCCGCGCGATCTCGCTCACATGCTGCCTGGTCGCCTCGGACACGCCCGGTTCGCCGCGCAGGGCCCGCGATACCGTCGCAGCGGACACCCCTGCAGCCTTGGCCACATCGGACATGCTGGTCACGGTTCCGAGCGTATTGGAGATCCATGAAGCCCGGCGACCTCGCCCCCGACTTCACCCTGCCCGACCAGGACGGCGCCGAGCGCAAGCTGTCCGAACTGCTCGAGAACGGCCCGGTCGTCCTCTTCTTCTACCCCGCGGCGATGACGGCCGGCTGCACCGCGCAGAGCTGCCACTTCCGCGACCTCGCCGCCGAGTTCACCGAGGCGAAGGCGCAGCGCGTCGGGATCTCCACGGACGACGTCGCGAAGCAGAAGCAGTTCGCCGAGCTGAACAACTTCGACTACCCGCTGCTGTCCGACGTCGACGGCGAGGTCGCCGAGCAGTTCGGCGTGAAGCGGCGGTTCGGGCCGATCCCGGTCAAGCGGCACACGTTCGTCATCGACACGGACCGCGAGGTCATCGAGGTGATCAAGAGCGAGTTCTCGATGAACGCCCACGCGGACAAGGCGCTGGCGGCACTCAGGAATCGGTGATCGTCAGCACGCCGTAGGGCCCGGAGGCCTTGCCCTCGCGGACAGTCGCACCGTCGACCGTGTACTTCCCGTGCACCTCGGCGCCCTCCGCGCCCGCCACCACCACGAGCATCACCGACTCGGACGCGGCGCCGGCCGGCACCTCGACGGTCTTCGTCCACGGCAGCGGCACGCTCGTCTGGTTGAACACGGACGCGCCGACGGTCGCGGTGATGTTGAAGGCCGTGCCGGTGCCGGTCACCTCGAACACCACGACACGAGTGGCAGCCGGTTCCGACGCCACCGGGTGCACCGACCCGATCGGATTGCCTTCCTGGTGGGTGAAGGTTTGCCGCAGCTGGTTCTCGACGTACTTGCCGAACGCGAGCGCACCACCCACCAGCAGCACCACGACCAGCAACATCACCCACGGCCACTTCGGCGACTTGGGCGGCTCGTACAGCGGCGGTGCGATGCCGAACTCGATCGGTTCACGTGACATGAAGACCCCCTTGCGAAGGAGGTCGATCTTCCGCGACCAGCTGTTACCGCACGGCGGTGATCAACGCCCGCGCCGGCTCCAGGTAGTCGTCGACGCTCTGAGCCGTCAGCTGGAAGTCGGCGAACACCTCGTCCAGAAGACGGCGTACTGGGGCAGGGCGAGACCGAGCCTCACGCCGACAGGCCCGCCAGCACGAAGTCCGCGATCTCCCCTGCCAGCACCAACGGCGGCTTCGCCCCGTCAGGCCGATACCAGATGGGCAGCTGGTTCACGACGCCCACCGCGATTCGCACCACCGTGTCCGCGGGCACCGACGAGCTGAACGAGCCGTCCGCCTGCCCCTTCTCGATCACCGCGAGGAACGTCTCGTGGTACCGGCGGCGCTCGGCCCGGAACTCGGTCATCCGGTCCTCGCCGAGCCGGTGCAGCTCGCGCACGAACACCGCGGTCTCGTCGACCCGTTCGGCCGTCGAGACCACCAGCGAAACCAAGATCTCCCGGACCGTGTCGGACGACGACAGGCCGAGGCCGATGATCCGGTCCATGTCGGCGGACTGGGACGTGATCAGCAGCCGGTAGATCTCGAAGAGCAGGTCGTCCTTGGCGCGGAAGTAGTGGTACAGCGCGCCTTTGGTCACCTCCGCGGCCGTGACGATCTCCTGCACCGAGGTCGCGTCGTAGCCCTGCGACGCGAACAGGCGCACGGCCGCGTCGATGATCTTCTGCTCGGTCGCGCCGGGCATCGCTAGGCCCGGGGTGCCAACGCGCGCACCTGCTCGACCTGGTCGCCACCGGTCGGGAGCAGCGCGATGATCGGGGTGTCGACGCCCGCGGCCTGGTACTCGGCGACGCGCGCGCGGCACTGGTCCACCGAACCGTGCACGACCAGCGCGTCCACGACCTCGTCCGGGATGGACTTCGACGCGGCCTTGCGGTCACCGGCGGCCCACGCCTCGTGCATCGGGCGCAGCACCTCGCCGCGGCCGAGCCAGTCGTGGAACGCCGCGTACGCCGGCACGGTCAGGTACGTGCTGATCAGCATGCGACCGAGCGCGCGTGCGGCGTCGGCGTCCTCGGTCGGGCACACGAAGATCCGCGCGGCGAGCTCGGCGTCGCCCAGCTCCTGCCGGACCTGCGCCACGTCCGACGCCGCCAGCCAGTTCGTGATCGCGCCGTCCGCCTCACGACCGGCGAGGCGCAGCATGTTCGGCCGCAGCGCGGCGAGCATGATCGGCACCTTCTCGGCCGGCGGGCGCTCCAGCTTGAAGCCCGAGACCTTGAACGTGTCGTACTCGGCGGTGACCTTCTCCCCCGCCAGCGCCGCCTTCAGGAAGCGCAGCGTGTCGCGGGTCCGCTTGAACGGCTCCTCGAACGGGATCGCGTTCCAGCGCTGCACGATCACGGGCGACGACGAGCCGATGCCCAGCACGAACCGGCCGCCGGTCACCTCGGCCATGGTCGCCGCGGTCATCGCCAGAGTCGCGGGTCCGCGCGTGTAGACGGGCGCGATCGCCGGGCCGAAGCGCAGCTCGGAGGACCACTGCGCGGCGAGCGCGAGTGGCGTGAACGCGTCCGTGCCGGTCGTCTCGGCCGACCACACGTCGGTGTAGCCGAGCCCGGCGAGCTCGGACACCAGCGCGCGGTGCTCCAGCACCGGCACGCCGATCAGCGGCAGCGTGATTCCCCAACGAGCCATGAACGCCCTCCAAGTCAGCGACTTGGAGGCCACCCTACCGACCGGTCGGTATGCCTACAACCGCGGTCACAACTTCCTGGCGAAGGTCAGTCCGTCCGCGATGGGCACCAGCACGGACTCCACCCGCGGGTCACGCCGCACGAACTGGTTGAACGCGTCGATCGCGGCGGCGTTGCCCTCCGGCTGCTCCGAGGCGGCCTCGCCGTAGTAGAGGGTGTTGTCCGCGAGCAGCAGACCGCCCTGACGCACCCGTGGCACCAGCAGCTCCCAGTAGTGGACGTACCCGACCTTGTCCGCGTCGATGAACACCAGGTCGATGACCGGCTCCTCGGGCAGCTCGGCCAGGGTCTGCGCGGCCGCTCCGAGGCGCAGGTCGATCCGGTCGCGCACACCCGCGGCCTGCCACGCCTCCTCGGCGATCGCGGTCCACTCGGTCGAGATGTCGCAGGTGATGACCTTGCCGTGCGGGGGAAGCGCCTGCGCGAACGCGAGCGTGGAGTACCCGGTGTACGTGCCGACCTCGACGATCGTCTGCGCGCCGGTGAGCTTGACCAGCAAGGACAGCAGGACGGCCTGCTCGTGCGGGATCTGCATCTCCGCCGAGTCGCCGAGCTCCAGCGTCCTCGCGATCAGCTTCTCCTGCACCGCAGTGGGCTGACCTGCCTGTTTGCGCACGTACTGGTAGATCTGCGGGGTCATGACCACGGTCTTGAAGTCGTTCACGCGCGGCCTTCTCTCATAGT
Organism: Pseudonocardiales bacterium; assembly: GCA_032230575.1. Classification (GTDB taxonomy): domain Bacteria; phylum Actinomycetota; class Actinomycetes; order Mycobacteriales; family Pseudonocardiaceae; genus Lentzea. The sequence continues at coordinate 12,485 of JAVXWK010000123.1, forward strand.
CGGGTGGCGAACGTCCTGAGTGTGTCGCTGTACTCGGGCCGCAGCGGGTGTTTCGCGAGGTCGTGACCGATCGCGGACAACACGGCGGCGCGGTGTGCGCGGTAGCGGCTCACGCACACGTTCTCCCGGCTGACGAGGAAGAACTCGTCGAACCGGGCGCGCTCGGCGTCGGTGGTGGGCACGCGCGTACGCCCCGACTCGCGCAGCAGCGAGTTGCCGCCGGGCACGAGTCTGCGCATGACCTCCATGTGTGCCAACAGGTTCGCCTTGCTCGCGGTGGAGACGGGTGCGGCCGCCACGGGCCCCAGTGCGGTACGGGCCCGGCGCAGCAGGCCGGGCAGCTGCTCGTAGTCACGAGCCCACCGCCCGCTGAACGCCGGGTCGAACGCCATCATCATCGGCCGGATGACGTCCTCGTACACCTCACGGGAACAACTGCCCGAATAGGCAAGCATCACCGAGTACGCGTCATATCCAAGCGCAGTGAGGCGGACTAGTTGCGAATCAGGCTCGCGTATCAACCGATCGAGTGAAGCCGAAAGAAACCTCCAGACCAGAAATGCGCCGTGATGGCCGAGAAACCACCGGTGGACGGCGCGGTCCACCGGGTCTTCCGGCGTGCCGATGTCGATTGGAATCTGATAGCAGCCGTTCGCGCACGGAATCAATTCCGAATCCGGCATCGGCATGCGCAGAACGGGAAGGTCGACCCAGGTGTGGCCCCAGGTGGGCAGGCAGACAGGGGCGCTCATCGCACACCCTCCACAATGGAGTCGAGCAGATTCGCGACGCGGGCGAGTTCGGTGTCAAGTGGCCGATCTTCCACGATCGCGGGCACTTCCCCGGCGATCCGGTCGAACACCTCCGCGAGCTTCGGGGCCTGCGGGCGGCGCGCACCGACGTGCACCGCCTGACGCAGGCCGATCGCGAGCCCGGCGTGCAGGTAGCGCAGCAGTCCGGTCTGGTCGAGGGCCGTGAACGCGGCCTGGGTGCCGAACGGGACGACGTCCTGGTTGTGCAGGTTCGTCGGCAGGCTCTGCACCGAGGCGGGCATGGCGTTGCGGCGCATCGCGGCCACCGTCGCCGTCGTGCACAGCTGCACGCCTTGCAGCGCGTGGTGTTTCCCGGGCCGCGGGCTGAGCATCGGCGGCAACCCGTTGGTGCGATGGGGATCCACCAGCAGGTCGAGCTGACGTTCGGCCAGGTTGCCCAGCTGCACCAGGGCCACGTTGAGCTGGTCGGCCGCGAAGGCACTGGGCTGACCGAAGAAGTTGCCGCCGTGCACGACTTCCTTCGTCTCCGGGAAGAACAACGGGTTGTCGCTCACGCCGTTGAGGTCGCGCCGCACCACGACTTCCGCGTGCCGCACGCTCGTTCCGGCCGCGCCGATCAGCTGGGGTGCGCAGCGAATGCTGTAAGCCTCCTGCAGCGGGCGTTCGCCGGTCGGTGCGCTACCTTCCAGCCACGTCCTGATGGCGGCGCCGGTGTCCGCTACGTCCGGGTGGCCGAACGCGGCCAGCAGCTCGACCGAGGTGAACTCGCGGCCGCAGCCGAGGATGTCGGTCATCAAGGCGGACAACAGCTCCGCGGTCCGGTGCGAGCGGTTCGCCTGCGCGACAGCGAGTCCGAGTGCTGCGGCGGTCACCGAAATGCCGTTCACCAGCGCGAGCGCGTCGCGTCCGTCGAGCTCGAGTTTCCGCAGTCCGGCCTGAGCGAGTGCTTCTCGTGCCGGCATGAGACGACCTTGGAAAAACGCATTCCCGTTGCCGCGCAACGCATGCGCGACGTAGGCCAGCGGCTGGAGGTCGCCGCTCGCACCGACCGAACCGAGACGCGGCACGGCTGGCGCGAACTCGGTGCCGAGCATGGCGATCAGCGCTTGTACGACGTTCTCCGACACCCCCGATCGCCCTTGCGCCAACGAGAAGAGCCGTGCCAGCACGGCCGCGCGGGCGATCGCCGGTGGCATCAGCTCACCGTGCCCGACGATGTGGTGGATGATCGTGTTGTCGCTCTGACCGGCGCCGTCCGCGCGGCCCGCGAACTCGACGAGCGGGCCGAAACCCGTTGTGACGCCGTAGATAGCGCGTCCGGAGCTGCTGACGTCGAGCACGAACTCGCGGCACCGCGCGACCCGTCCTCTGATGTCGTCCGGAAGTTCGACGTGCAGCGGACCTCGCGCGAGTTCGAGGTGGGCAGGTTCGAGTGCCGCTGCCAAGTTCACGGCAGCGGAGGATGTTCCGACAGGCACGACGCCTCCTGTGGACGACAAATCGGGGAGCCTCTCGCGACGATCCCCGTTGACCTGTCGGCGAGGAAGGGCCTAAACGCTCTACACGAACAAATATCAGCCGTCTGCTGGCGTGAGCAGTCCGCCAGAACGGTGATCGAACTCTCCGCTCACGATTCGGGCCAAAAGACCTGCCGACTGCTCCACCGGGGTGAACATGCCCTGATCGCGCTGAGATCTGGCCCACGTCGCGATGCGCTGCTCGTCCGGGTCGGTGGAGGTCAGCGTGCAGCCGCGGCCCATCAGACCGACGTCGACCATGCCGGGGTCGTAGCTCAGCACCGCGATCGGCCGTCGTTTGAGCTCGATCGCCAGGTTCTCGGTCAGCTTGATCACGGCGGCCTTCGACACCGAGTACGCCGTGACGTAAGGCCAGCGGTGCACACCGGCGTTGCTGACCACGTTGATGATCCGCCCGCTCGTCATGGTGCGAATCGCGGCGTTCATGGCTGTCGCGGTACCTCGCAGGTTGACCTCGAACGTGCGCCACCAGTCGTCCTCGTCGACCTGCCACGTGGGCCCGACCGGTCCGCCGAGCGCGCCGTTGTTGACCAGCACGTCGAGATCGCCGAGGCTCTCGATGAGCTTCGGTGTCGCGTGCGGGTCCGCGAGGTCGGCGACGTGCGTCTCGACGTCGACGCCCTTCGCCCTGAGCTCCGCTTCGGCGGCGTCGAGCGCCTTCTCGTCGCGGCCGGTGATGACGAGCTGATGTCCTTGCGCGCCAAGGACTTCGCTGAACGCCCTGCCGAGCTCCTTGGCGCCGCCGGTGATCAGGACTCGCACTGCGGGTCCTTGAGCAGCCGGCGCAGGATCTTGCCGGAGACCGACCTGGGTATCTCTTCCACGAACTCAACCTGGCGCACCTTCTTGAAAGGCGCCACCTCCGCTGCCACGAACGCGATGAGTTCCTCGGCGGTGACGTCGCCTTGCGTCACCACGAACGCCTTGGGCACCTCGTCGTTAGCCCGATCGGGCGCACCGACCACGGCCGCGTCCTTGATCGCGGGATGCCTGCGCAACAACGCTTCCAGCTCGGCGGGCGCGACCTGGTAGCCCTTGTACTTGATCATTTCCTTGATGCGGTCGACGACGTAGAACCGGCCGTTGTGGACACGCACGAGATCACCGGTTCTGAGCCATCCGTCCACGAAGGCCTGTCGGGTCGCTTCCTCGTCGTTCAGATAACCGTCCATGACCTGCGGGCCGCGGATGAGCATCTCGCCTTGTTCCGCGTCTTTCGTGGTGCCGGGTTCGACGATGCGCGCTTCCGTGCCGGGGCTGAGCACTCCGACGCTCTGCGGATCTGTGTCCTCGTCGTCGTCGAACGTCTGGTGCGTGCCGCCTGCCTCGGTCAGGCCGTAGCCCTGCCTGACGGGCGCGTTCAGTTTTCGTTCGGCTTCTTGGCGCGTCGCGTCGTCGAGCGGGGCTGCGCCGCAGAGGACGAGCTTGAGGTGTCGCGGTGGCGCTGTGCCTTCGTGGTCCGCGATGGCGGCGGCCAGCGGTGGCACGAGGAACGCGCGGGTGACCTCGTGTTCGTCGAGGCGTCGCAAGTAGGTGCCGGCGTCGCTGCGGGGCATGGTGATGAGCGTGGCACCGCCGAGCAGGCCGGAGTTGAGGATGATCGCGAAGCCGTAGATGTGGAAGAACGGCAGGTTCGCGGCGAGGACGTCGGACTCGTCGATGCGCCAGCCCTGGCGTTGCTGCTCGAGGTTGGCGACGAGGGCTCGGTGGCTGAGCTTGACGGCCTTCGTCATCCCCGTGGTACCGCTGGAGAAGAGGATCGCGGCGGTTTGTCCCGGGTCGGTTCGCGGGAGCTGTGCCGTGTCGTCTCGCGGCAGGTCGTCGAGGTCCAGCGTTCTGACGACGTTCGCGAGGGTCTTGAGCCGCTCGATCTCCGGTGGCGTGAGGAGCGGGTTGATGAGCGCGGCCGTCGCTCCCGCGGCCATGATCGCGTGCAACCCGACGGCGTACTTCGGCCGGTTCACACTTGTGATCGCGATGACGTCGCCGGGCTTGATCCCTTGGGCGACAAGGCCTCTGGCCGTCCTGTAGGTGTCGTTCCCGAGCTCGGCGTAGGTCAGCGCCTCGCCCGTGACGGCGTCTTCGAGCGCGACTTTGTCGTGGTTGCGCCTGAGAACGTGTGCGGGGACCGTGGTCGCAGGGACGGCCACCGCGGGCAGGGGGCTGCGGTAGATCACTTGCTCGGCTCCGGGTTCCACGCCGCCAGTTCTTGGCGGCGTGGCCGGAGATTACTACTACAGCGAGACTCCGCGAGCCGCCAACCAGCCCACCGGGTTGATCTTCTCAGAGCCGCCGGCCCACACCTCGAAGTGCAGGTGCGGCCCAGTCGACTGACCGCGGTTGCCGATCGTCGCGATCTGCTGCCCGGCCTTGACCTTCGCACCCTGCGGCACGTCGATGGTGTTCATGTGCCCGTAGACGGTGATGGTGCCGTCCTCGTGCTGAATCCGCACCCACAGCCCGAAGCCGGACGCGGGCCCTGCCTCGACGACCGTGCCGTCCATGGCCGCCACGATGGGCGTGCCGATGGCGTTGGCGATGTCGACACCCATGTGGCTGGTGCCCCACCGCGCGCCGAAGCCGGACGTGAACTGGCCCTGCGCCGGCCTGACGCACTTCGGCCTCTTCGCGTCTTCCTCAGCCTTGACGCGGGCCTGCTCGGCCTTGGCCGCTTCCTCGCGCTTGGTGAAGTCGGCCTGTGCGGTCCTGAGCGCCTCGCGGACGTTGAACTGCACCTGAATCTGCTCGGCCTGCAACAGCTTGCGCGTCTCGGCAGTGGTGTCCAGCGAGTGGATCGTGGTGATGCCCTGCTCGGGTTGCGCGGTCATCACCGCCGCAAGGTCCTTCGTCGCGGCCACGGGGATGATGCGGTCCATGGGCGTAACCGTGGCCATCGCCTGGGTGAAGCCTGCGCCGGCCAGGGCGCCCGCGGCCACAACAGCCGCAACGGCCTTCTTGCGGTCCAGGTCGACTCTGGCGATGACGTCCACCAGATGGCCCTTCGCTCGATGCCGTGCCAAGACTTGCCTCCATGCACTCGGGGGAGTCCGGTAACCGCTCTCGTGCGTTTCGGGCTTGGGGCCTTGGCGCGGCTCGCCTGGCTTCGGGGGCCAGGCGTGGGTTCGCAGGACCTCAGGCGGCACCGCGAGGCTTCGGGGCCTTGCGGGTCTGCCTTCGAGGCTCGGCACCGTCAGGCTTCGGGGGCCTGGCCGGTGCTGGGCTTCTCGGCCCTGCTGCGGGCTTCCTGTCGTCCGCCAGCGGGATTCGGGGCCTGCTGGCGGGCCTGGTGGAGCCCTTGTCGGACTGGACCGTTTCGGGGTTGGTCCGTGTCCTCGCGGTTATCGAACTGTGACATGCGGCAGGGAACGTAACCTCGCGTCACCGCGCCAGGCAAGCGATGTGGGCGTTTAGGTGACGAGGCCCACGGTTGGTAACCCTGCGTAGCGAGAGGGTGGAGTGGCTGGTCAACTCGCTTTAGACCAATCCCAGTCTTGGTGTTTGTACTGGTCAGTCGCTTTATCGAGAAAGGCCGGCGAGCGGGTTTGCGGGCTGGGTCACGCTGCGGGTGGTTACGAGGCGTGCTCGGCCCACTCG